>JAYSRF010000219.1:0-23055 GCA_043721195.1 Fluviicola sp.
ATCATTGAAGCGGGATTAAAATGCGTTCAAGGAAAAGGAATTGTGAACTCCATCTCACTGAAAGAAGGGGAAGAAAATTTCAAAGCCCAAGCAAAAAAAATCAAACGATTTGGTGCTGCAGTAGTTGTCATGGCTTTTGATGAAGATGGTCAAGCTGACAGCTACGAGCGACGCATTCAAATTTGTGAACGATCTTACAATGTACTGGTGAATGAAGTTCATTTTCCGCCACAAGACATTATTTTCGACCCGAATATCTTCCCAGTGGCAACGGGAATGGAAGAACACAACAACAATGCCCTCGATTTTTTCAGAGCAACTAAATGGATTCGCACCAATCTTCCTGGAGCACATGTAAGTGGTGGTGTTTCCAATGTCTCTTTTTCTTTCCGTGGAAACAATGCGGTACGTGAAGCAATGCATTCCGTTTTCTTGTACCACGCGATTAAAGAAGGTATGGACATGGGAATTGTAAACCCATCCATGCTGGAAATCTATGATGATATTGACAAAGAATTACTTGTTCATGTAGAAGATGTTATTCTCAATCGTCGACCAGATTCTACTGAGCGATTACTCGATTTTGCAGAAAACTTTAAGGGCGAAGACAAGAAAAAAGAAGTAGAACAAGAATGGCGCAATACACCTGTCAATGAGCGACTCTCACACGCTTTGGTGAAAGGGATTGTTGATTACATTGATGAAGATGTAGAAGAATGCCGTCATCAATACAAACGACCAATTGAAGTTATTGAAGGTCCGCTAATGGATGGAATGAACGTAGTTGGTGATCTATTTGGAAGCGGAAAAATGTTCTTGCCCCAAGTAGTAAAATCGGCGCGTGTAATGAAAAAAGCAGTTGCTTACCTCCTACCCTTTATTGAAGAAGAAAAAGGTGGGAAACGCGAAACTTCGGGTAGAATCATTATGGCAACTGTGAAAGGTGACGTTCACGATATTGGTAAAAACATTGTGGGCGTTGTACTGGGTTGCAACAATTACGAAGTCATTGATTTAGGTGTAATGGTTTCTGCAGATAAAATCATTCAAGCGGCTATTGAACACAATGCGGATGTCATTGGATTGAGTGGTTTGATTACTCCATCATTGGATGAAATGGTGTATGTTGCGAAAGAAATGGAACGCGCTCAATTGGCAATTCCACTATTGATTGGTGGCGCAACTACCTCAAAAGTACATACTGCAGTAAAAATTGAACAACATTACGATCGTGGACAAACCGTTCATGTATTGGATGCATCACGCTCTGTAACGGTTGTTGAGCAATTATTGGGTCACAAGAAAGATCAATTCGTTCTAGACACAAAAGCAGAATACACCCGTTTACGTGAACACCATGAAAAACACCGTGGCGCAAAAAAATTATTGTCCATCAGTGATGCACGTATCAACAAACCGATTTTAACATTCGACGAAACAACGATCAGCAAACCAAAACAATTGGGGCTTCAGCAATTTGATCAATTTCCATTAGAAAAATTAATTCCATTCATCGATTGGACACCTTTCTTTCAAACATGGGAATTACACGGTCGTTATCCAGCTATTTTACAAGATGAAATTGTTGGAATTGAAGCGCAAAAACTATTCGAGGATGCACAACAAATGCTCCATCAATTGGTTGCTGAAAAGTGGCTTATCGCAAAGGCTGTTGTAGGAATTTTCCCAGCAAATAGTACTGGAGATGATATCGAAATCTACGCAGATGAATCGCGCAAAGAAGTGATCAATGTACAGCATTCCTTGCGTCAACAAACCAAAAAAGTTGCTGGTCAACCCAATCTTGCACTTGCTGATTTCATCGCTCCAAAAACAAGCGGCGTAGCAGATTACATTGGCGGTTTTGTTGTTACAACTGGTCTTGGTATTGACGAACACGTAGCGCGATTTGAGGCTGACCACGACGATTATTCGTCCATTATGCTCAAAGCACTTGCAGATCGATTTGCTGAAGCTTTCGCAGAATACATGCATCAATATACGCGAAGAGAAATCTGGGGATATGCAGCAGATGAAGCATTATCAAACGATGATTTAATTCAAGAAAAGTACCGTGGAATTCGTCCTGCACCTGGCTATCCAGCTTGTCCAGATCATACAGAAAAACCGGGATTATTTAAGATTTTAAATGCAGTAGAGTTAAGTGGGGTTACACTCACCGAAACGTTAGCAATGTGGCCTGCTTCTTCTGTTTCAGGTTGGTATTTTGCACATCCTGATTCGAAGTATTTTGGTTTAGGAAAAATAACCAGCGATCAGGTAGAAGACATTGCACGCAGAAAAGGCGTAGAAACGGAAGTAATGAATCGTTGGTTAGGAAGCAATTTAAATGATTGATAAACTCCATTTTTCACACTAATAGCTTTTATTAATAGTAAATACTGTAGAATTTACACATTAAAAATGCATTTGTCTGGTAAAAACCATCAATAATCAGGTAGATGATACCACTTGTCGAAAAGATGAAAAATAAGGTAGAATATGCTCTTAATCGGCAAGCAACCTAACCGATTAATTCAGCGTTTATTAAGTATTGAATTGTTAAAAATAAAACAACAATTCGCTTTAAATGTTAGTTAAGATTGCGCTAACAAGCAAAAAAGTGCATTTCTTTTCATACATTGAGATGCTGAAAATACATAATAATCTACTGCGCTTATGAGACAATTACTTCTTGCACTACTGTTAACACCGATGTGTTATGCACAAACTCCTCCAACTGCGCAATTTACAGGAGCACCAACAGCAGTTTGTATTGGATCTGCCGTCAACTTTGTTAATCAATCGACTAACGGAACAGCACCAATTACTGGTTGGTCGTGGGATTTTGGAGACGGAAATTCATCTACTCAAACAAATCCTGCACATACCTACGGTGCCGCTGGAACATATACCGTAACACTTGTAGTCACTGCAAGTAACGGACAAGCAGATCCTGAGGTAAAAGTCAATTACATTACTGTTAATCCTACTCCAGCAGCCTCGTTTACAACATCCACGAATGGTTGTATACTTCCAGTTGCTGTTACTTTTAACAATACATCAACAGGTGGAACTAGTTACGCTTGGAACTTCGGAAACGGACAAACCTCAACGCTTCAAAGCCCAGCTGCCGTGAATTACATTACTGCTGGAACGTATAATGTTTCCTTAATTGTTACCAATAGTTTTGGATGTACAGATACAGTTACCCAAGCCTTAGTCGTTTCCAATTTTCAAGCTGGAATAACAGCACCTGCTACTGCCTGTGTGGGCGTTCCTGTGTCCATCAACGATAATTCTACCGTTGGTTCAAACGCTTGGACGTGGACTTTAACAGGGGGCTCCCCAGCCAGTTCCACCAATCAAAACAATTCGGTTACTTATTCTACAGCTGGAACATACACCATTGCGCTAACTTCTCAGAATACAGGTTCAGGTTGTACAGGAACTACATCGCAGCAAATCACGATTTTACCACTTCCAGTTCCTTCATTTACGGCAGTTCCTACTTCAGGTTGTGCCCCACAAACCGTCACTTTCACCAACACGAGCCCTGGTGGTTCTAATTTTGTTTGGACATTTGGCGATGGTGGTACTTTTACAGGACAAAATCCGCCAGCTCACACATATACTAATAATGGATCGTATTCTGTTACACTTACAATGACTGGATCAAATGGATGTCCTGGATCAATCACTCAAAACAACCTCATAACACTTACACCTCCAACAGCTTCTTTTACAGCTGATGTAACCAATGGTTGCGATCCGTTGGACGTGCAATTCACCTCTACCTCCACTTCTTCTAACCCCATCGTTTCTTGGTCTTGGAATTTTGGAGATGGAACAACATTTAATGGTGAAAACCCACCGCTTCACACCTATCCAGTTGGTGTTTATGATGTATCACTGATCATTACAACCCAAAGCGGCTGTGTCGGATCAGACACCATTGCACAATACATTCAAGTAGGTCACATTGATGCAGTGAACTTTAGCATTGATCAATCGCCAGAATGCGCCAAAACTGCCATTGATTTCACCAATCTTAGTGTGATTTTAGCACCACATACTTCTAGCGAAGTAACTTATTCGTGGGATTTTGGCGATGGTGGAACATCATCTGTTGAAAATCCAAGTTATTCATATCCAAACGATACAGGTTACTTCGATGTGCAATTAATTGTCAACTTCCGCGGATGTATTGACACGCTCATTCAAACGGATGCAGTGTATATTAAAGCGCCAATTTCGCGATTCCAACCAGCTCAAACATTGTACTGTAATCCTGCAAGTTTCCCTGTTAATGTGGTTGTAAATGACCAAGCAATCATTGGAGCATTACCTGATGATGCTGATATGATCTGGCGTTGGGGTGATGGTACTCTAACCAACCTCGATGATATCGATTTTGACGATGCTGATCTAGGAACCACTTCTCATAACTATTCTGCTTATGGAAGTTATACGATCACTCAAGTCATTCACAATTATACAACAGGTTGCGAAGACAGCACAACTGCTCTTATTCACATCTCACAAACTGTTGCTGCTTTCACGATCTCCAATGATAGTGTGTGCGAAAACACAGCAATGACCATGCTTTCAACATCAACTTCTAGTCATCCATTTGGTACTTATTCATGGGACATGGGTAATTCGCAAACCACAAGTGGAATCAATCCTAGTTATAATTATCCAAACTCTGGAACATTTACAATAACGCTAACGGCTACGAATAATGTCGGTTGTTCAGATGATCAAACCTTCACACCAATGACGGCTTTGGAAACACCTGTTGCACAAATCACAGCGAGTGATGATGCTGGTTGCGCTCCATTTTTAGTCACTTTCACCAATAGTTCCTCTGTTCAAGGAAATGGTGTTCCGCTAGAAAGCTTCTTGTTTGGTTTTCCTGACGATTTATCCACCCAAACAACAAACAGCATTGCTACAACAGTAAATCATATTTTCAACACGGAAGGTGTATTTCCTGTAACATTAGTAGCAACTGACCAATTCGGTTGTATTTCTGCACCTGCAAGTGTGAGCATTACCATTACAAAACCAGTTGCAGGCTTTAATGTGGATGCGGTGGTATGTGACGAAGAAAGTTTCACTGCAACGAATACTGCTTCAGGTTCAAATCCACTGAGCTATCAATGGTTTGTTGATGGAACACAAGAAGCGACTACTACGGATTATTCAACGTTCTTCAACGAACCATCCAATTCAGCTTCATCAAGTACTTCGCATATCATTTCCATGATTGTAACAGATGTCAATGGATGTAAGGATACAATAGCCTCAACGGTTACGGTTTCAACTCCAGTTGCAGATATTGCATTCCTGTTGGACGGTGCAGCAACCAATGCAAATGGCGACTTCACATGTCCACCAGTTTTTGCTGATTTTACAGATGCATCCTTAACATTTGGTACGATCACTAACTGGAATTGGAACTTTGGAGATGGAAAACAATCTACCTTGGAAAACCCAAGTAATACCTATGTATTCCCAGGAACTTACAGTGCAACATTAACCATCACTGATGAATTTGGTTGTACAAGCGATACTACCTTAGTCAATTTCCTGACCATTTTTGGCCCTACAGCAACACCAAGTTGGACTCAAGATCTTACACAATGTGGGCAAGATGTGATCTTTGATATTGGAACTACTGACAATGTAACAGATATCATTTGGAATTTAGATGATGGAACGATTGTAAATGATTCTACCTTATTTCTCCATACGTATCAAAATGTAACTACTTATTCTCCGAGTGTTTCTGTATTTGACTCCAATAACTGTCAAGTAATATATCCGCTCAATCCAATCACCATCCCAGATAATGGATTAGATGCCTTTTTTACAGCGAGTTCAACTGATATAAACCTAGGTACGCAAGTAATTTATGACGATCAATCGACGTCGCAAGCACCTATTGTTTCTTGGGAATGGGATTTATTCAATACAGCTCCATTTACGAATAGCAATGGATCAAATGTTTCTAGTATTTATGTTGTTCCAGGAGATCAAGTGATTACCTTGACAATTGAAGACGCTTTAGGATGTTTTGATCAATTTCAATTGGTGATTCATGTAGACGGAAACTTCGACATGCCAAACGTTTTAACAGCAAACGGTGATGGAACGAATGATTTATTTTCGTTTGAATACGATATTTTTGAATCATTTAATATCGTTATCCTGAATCGTTGGGGAAATATCGTACAACAGAAAACCAATCAAACAGGAACTACTTTTTGGGATGGAACCAATCAAGGAGGTGAAAAGTGCACAGATGGTGTCTATTTCTTCCAATTGGATGCTATCTTGAAAGATGGAACAGCACTTAGTAAAGATGGCTTTTTACAATTGTATAATAAATAGACTAAAAAAGAGTGTATTCAAAAGGCAGAATTGTAATGATTCTGCCTTTTTTGTTCAATTATAGCTTGGTAAAATGGTTCAAGCTTAAGCATGCAATCTTCATTCGCTATTAAACTGAGATTCAGTATTGAATTCACCACTAAAAAACTTAGATCATTGACACCTATATTAAAACTAAAATAAACGTTTGACTATTTCATAAATAGTAGGAATTTGAACAAGAAAACAGAAGACCTTATTCATTCAATTCGTAAATCCATTGAACAAATTCATTTCAATCAAATGAATCAATCAGCATCGTGCGTTTCGTTTTTCTTCATGTGACAACTATACTAATTTAAATATAAATTAATATAAATAAATTCAAATTTAATTTTTACAATTCAAAATAGATAAAAACACAAAAAGCGGCCATCGGGCGATGAACCGCTTTTTGTTAACCTAACCTAACCACTATTCACTGAATAAGAAAACTGACAAGAATGTCAGCCTCTAGAATTCATTACAAAGGTGAAACTATTTTAACTAAAAATCAAACTATTTAAAGTTAAAAACATCAAAAAAAAATAGTTTCAGACTAACTTTTTCATTTACAAAATTCATTTCATCTACAAATAAATTGATTTCATAGATTATCATGGTTGGTTAAGAGAATTTCAAGCATTCATTTTGTTGAACTCCTAACAAGTAGAAAAATGATTTTTTTAACATATTTTATGAATTGTAATCGTTTAACCAACAACGATTTCACGCAAAAAATCTTTCAATTTAAAGTTGTTGATTCAAAATAATGGAATATGATCATTGGAGAATTGCTATCTTCGTTTCAGATGTCGAATACACATATTTTAATTTTCACAGACGGCTCAGCTAGAGGAAATCCAGGTCCGGGTGGATATGGTGCCTTGTTGCGTTTTAATGGAAAAGTCAAGGAACTAAGTTGTGGTTACAGAAGAACAACCAATAATCGCATGGAATTAATGGCGGTTATTGTAGCACTTGAGAAACTAAAAACCAACAAATTACCTATTCGTGTTTACTCTGATTCAAAATACGTAATCGATTCGATCACCAAAAGATGGGTTCATGGTTGGGTTACGAAAGGATTCAAAGGAAAGAAGAATAAAGATCTTTGGATGCGTTATTTGACTATTGAAAAACAGTTTAATTTGGAGTTCATTTGGGTGAAAGGTCACAATGGCCATCCTGAAAATGAGCGATGTGATGTACTTGCGGTGTCAGCAGCATTGGGATCAAATTTACTCATTGATGAGTTCTTTGAAAATGAAGAACGAACGCAGGCAAGTCTACTTTAACTTTGAAAAGCCAAGCACGCTTTTATAAAAGTATAAACAAGTGGATGAGGTAATTCTCGTGTTGAACTAATTTGAGGACAAAAACCACAAACGACAAAAAAATCTTGATTCTTTAAACTAACAATTTCAGGTTCCTCAAACTGATTATAGGCTTCTACATCGATACTTTCTTCTACTAAAGCAGTAATCAATTGTGGATACATACTATACCGTGTTGAGGTCAATTCTTCAACACTTCTCGTTTCATATAAATGGATAATGGATGAAGAGTGAGGTTCAATATACAACCGTTCAAATTGATTGCCTTCCACTAGGTTATCAGAAATCAACTTTTCACCATTTGCGTTGAGGTTATTGCGCTGAATTAGTACATCCATCAACGATTTAAAACCTTCACCAGTTATAAAAACAGGAATAGAACGTTGCAACAACAATTCAATTACACCATTCAAATAAAAATTATTGAGGTAAGGACCTGGGGCAACCCATAAACCATCATACGCATCAAATTGAGATGTCTTCATTGACAATACCTCATTCAACTTAATCCAGTAATAAGACAATTCTATTTCCAAAAAACGACCCGCATGATCCAATGCAAGATTTGTTGCGTGATGCGTATTGTACGTAAAATTAAAATCCCCTATAATCCCAATTTTTACCTGCTGCATTATAATTTTTTGAAATAAAAAAAAGCCATCTCGCTAGAAATGGCTCTATTTAATTTTCTATTAACGCTCGAACCAGCCGGTATAGACTGCATCTTCAATCAATAACTCGAATGTGTCTGGACCTACTGTTCTAAATACTTTGCAATTAAATGTACAAGTGAATTTAGAATAATCACCCGAAGCATCTGATTCTTGTACAATATTTGAGAACACAACAGCTTGTGGTGTGCTTGCAGGATCTGAAGTCCAAACATTACCAAAACCATCGCGGTAAACCACTTCAAAACCTGTAGTACCAGCTAAAGAAAAACTTGGCGTAAGTGTTGAAGTGAAAAAACTATTAAACTGTGTTAATGAAGGATCAGCTGCCAATGAAGCATCCCACTGAATACTACCTAAAGAAAGCTTCAAAGAAACCAAACTTTGTTCTGATTTAAAATCAGCATAATAAACTGCAGATGACGGATTCGGAGAAGGAAGGATAATCTTCGCTTTCGTAGTTTCCAAAAAATAACCCTCAACATTTTGAGTGATTTCTTTATCAGTACCGTTAATTTTACCAATGAAATGCGCTTCCAAATCTACCTCAGGAGTAGGTGCTGGAATGATTTCGTGTTTCGGACAACCTGTTAGTAAAACGGATCCAAACAGAAAGATAAATGCTATTTTTTTCATGTTGTAGTAATTTTCAAAACAATGTATTCACGTGAATACGATTCGAAAATACAACTTTATTTCTAAACTAAAAATAAGACGTTGATTTTCACACATAGTTCTTTCTAATTACGCACGCAATAAACGGATACGCTCAGGCAAAATATACAAGGGCAAGAACACTGGTTTTTCATTCACTTGGTCTAATTCCATGCGAAAAATAGTCCCGCCATCAGGTAAACGAATTTCATTCCATTGGTCAAAATCTAATTCTATATCTCGACAAACCAGTTCATTCAATAATT
Organism: Fluviicola sp.; assembly: GCA_043721195.1. GTDB lineage: Bacteria > Bacteroidota > Bacteroidia > Flavobacteriales_D > Crocinitomicaceae > Fluviicola. The sequence continues at coordinate 9,346 of JAYSRF010000219.1, forward strand.
GATTCAAAGCTGTCGCTGAAAGCACCATTTCAGTATTGTATTGACTTCCTTTTTCGAAAATAGTGCAATCCAAGATAGCCTCTTCTGAATTACTTTCCATTTGTAGGCTGTTTAATAAGATACTGTCGAATATTGTTTTCATAATTACCGTTTTTCTGAAGCAAAGTTGACCCCAGAAGAACGTAATCTATTTACGATCTACTAAAAAATTTGAAAAAAAAAATATCTCAGCAAAAAATGATCTCGTACTAACTAATAAAATACCAGTTATAGCAACAAAAACAGCAATGCCTTTCAAATAATAATCTTAATTTCATCATCTTGAATTCGTGAACCCACACAATTATGAAATACCATTCGATTGATTCACAACTTTTTATTGAAAACCGTAAAAAGTTTACGCAACAAATGACACCACAAACTGTTGCAGTTTTTAATTCCAACGACATTTATCCTGTCAGCGCAGATGCTACGATTCCGTTTCAACAACATCGAGATATTTTTTACCTCTCAAGTGTTGATCAAGAGGAAAGTATCTTGGTGCTTTTCCCCAATGCCTCCAATGAAGCGCACCGTGAAATCCTGTTTCTCAAAGAAACAAACGATCACATTGCTGTTTGGGAAGGAGAAAAATTGACTAAAGAACGAGCTACAGCAACTTCGGGTGTCAAAACAATTTATTGGTTGCAACAATTTCCAACCATCTTTAAACAGTTAATGTCTGAAGCTACTGGAATTTATTTGAATACCAACGAACACCTGCGAGCCGATACAACTGTTCAAACACGTGAAGATCGATTCATCTTACAAGTAAAACAAGATTACCCCGCTCATCAAGTACATAAAAGCGCTCCAATTCTACATCGCATTCGTTCCGTAAAAGAACAAATTGAATTGGATCTCATGCAAACTGCCTGCGACATCACTGAAAAAGGATTTCGTCGTTTATTGAGTTTTGTGAAACCAGGTGTTTGGGAATATGAAATTGAAGCCGAACTCGCGCATGAATTTATTCGCAATCGTTCGAAAGGATTTGCCTACACCCCTATTATCGCCAGCGGAAAAAATGCCTGTGTATTGCATTACATTGAAAATAACATGCAATGCCAATCTGGTGATGTGATCTTATTAGATGTTGCCGCTGAATATGCCAATTATTCTTCTGATTTAACGCGCTGTCTACCCGTAAATGGTCGTTTTACAGATCGTCAAAAAGCAGTCTACAATGCTGTTTTACGTGTGAAAAATGGTGCGGAAAGTTTACTTGTACCTGGCACAATGATGAATGATTATCACCGTGAGGTAGGAAAATTAATGGAAAGTGAATTACTAGGTCTTGGATTGATCGATACAACTGACATTAAAAACCAAGACCCAAATTGGCCAGCGTTCAAAAAATACTTCATGCATGGAACATCACACTTTATCGGATTAGATACACACGATGTTGGTATTTGGCATGAACCAATTAAAGCAGGAATGGTGTTTACGTGCGAACCAGGTATCTACATTCCAGAAGAAGGATTAGGAATTCGTATTGAAGACGATCTTGTTGTACGTGAATCTGGTAATCCGTTTAACCTGATGGCAAACATTCCCATTGAAGTAGATGAGATTGAAACGCTTATGAATGCTTAAGACAAAAAATACATTGAATTACAGGATTTCTGGAAACGGGGATCCTGTCGTTTTTTTACACGGTTTTATGGAAGACCTCTCCATGTGGAATAACATTGTGGCGAATTTTCAACATAAAACATGTATTCTCATTGATTTACATGGGCATGGAGCAAGTTTTTTTGACCCAACAATCACACCTTCCATTCGGGAAATGGCACAACAAGTTCAAAATACTATTCAAGATTTAGGAATTGAATACTACCAACTTGTCGGTCATTCACTCGGAGGTTATGTTGGCTGTGAAATCCTTCGATCAGATAATCAATTAGAACACTTAACCTTACTTCATTCCCAACCTTGGGCTGATTCGGATACGAAAAAAAATGACCGCAATCGCGTGATAGAACTCGTGAAAACAAAAGCAGTCTTTTTCATCAGAGAAGCAATCCCAGCATTATTTGCATATCCAAACGACCACAAAAAAACCATTCAAGTTTATTGTCAGATCGCAGAACGCATGAATCCAGAAGCGATTGCTTGGACAACCATGGCCATGCGCGATCGACTTCCATCCGACGAAACGTTAGCAAACAATGCTCATCGTGTTTCCATCATTCAAGGTCAGTTAGATCAACTTATTCCCCGTTTAAAAATGCAGGAATTTTCGAATGAATCTGGAATTGCCTATTATGAAATTCAAAACTGCGGTCACATGGGACATGAAGAAAAACCCAACAATGTGAATGAAGTATTAAAGGTGATTATTGGTTAACATCATTTTTTCATCAAACCGGTTTTGAGAACAAAAAAGGGCGAATCTAAACCCGCCCAATCTGTTACTGATACTTAAAATCAGTTTCCTGCATCAATAAAAATCCAATCTGAAAAAAGTAATTGATTCACCATAGTATATTGGGTTATAGAATTACCACTAAGTTAATTCGACTTTAACAATATGTTTTAAAAAAAACCTTATTGGTAGAATTGATTGACTTAACCAACTCTATGAATTTATGAACGGTTCATAATCTCTATTCAATGGTTGAAATACACAAGTAGGATTGAAAATTATGTGTATTTTCGAAAGCGAGGTATTACGGTACCCTACTTATGCTAAAAAAACTCAAACATGGAAACAACTAGACTCCGCGCACTCATTGTTGACGATGAAGAATACGCCCGCAAAAACCTAATCATGATGTTAGATGACTACTGTCCTGAAATAGAGGTCATTGGTGAGGCATCTGGAAAAGAACAAGCAAAAGCACTTATTTCCGCCTCAAAACCAGATGTCGTTTTTCTGGATATTCGGATGCCAAGCGGAGCTGAAGGATTTGAGTTATTAGAAGAAGTGGAAGAAAAAAACTTTTTGGTTGTTTTCGTAACCGCATTCAAAGATTACGCAATTCGTGCCTTTAATGCAAGTGCGGTTTATTACTTATTAAAACCAATTGACATTGATGATTTGCGCGTTGCAGCTGAAAAATTGGTTGAAGCAAAAAACATCTTCGGGCAAGATCCTGAAAACTATACAACTTATTTCCGCAGTCTTCGCAATCTTTCTGATCAATTATTGCGGAATAAACCCAATAGTCGTATCGCAATAAGTCATACTAAAGGATTGAAAATTGTCGAAGACAGCACGATCACGCACCTAGAGGCAAATGGAAACTGTACAACGATTTATTTTGAAGACGGAACACGTTACTTGGATACACGAACATTAAAAATCTATGAAAACATTCTAGATCCTACTAAGTTTTTCCGTGTGCATAAATCACACATTATCAACTTAACACGCTTAGTTGAATACTTGAATGAGGATGGGCATTTTGCCATTCTAAAAGGCGGTTTACGTATTCCTGTAGCCCGTAATCGCGTTACTGACTTTGTTAAAATGCTCAAACAAGGATGAGAAAACGATTGCTGCTTACAACGTTACTAGTTATTTTATCGCGTGCAGTTATAGGACAGAGTTACTCTTTTCTTCAGTATTCAACCTCAGATGGATTGCCACAATCACAAGTTCAGTGCATGGCACAGGACAACAACGGTTATCTATGGGTTGGGACACTCGGTGGACTAGCAAAGTTTAATGGAAAAAAATTTATCAATTATTCTGTTAACGATGGCTTGTTGAACAATCGAATTACAGCCATTTCGTTCATCGAAAATAAAATTTGGATTGGTCACAAAGGCGGAATAAGTCTTCTCAAAAACAACAAGGCTATTAATTGGTCATTTGGTGGCTTCGATAAAGAAAGTAATGTTAGTGATATCGTTCAATTCAATGACAAAATAGTTGTTGTAACCAATTACGGTGGGATTTATACGATAAATGCCAAAAATCAGCTCAAACAAATCAATTCTGCGCCAAAGGAAATCTTTCAATACAATGAATTATTTATTGAAAACAACACCCTATTAATTGCTTCAAGCGTAGGACTTTATGCGACTACGGATTTAAAAACCTTTCGGCACATTCAATTATTTGGAAAACGAAACATTACTGGATTTGCACTCAAAAAAAATGGAGATTTTTATATTTCAACCTTTGAGGGTGGATTGTTTCGTACCTCGCTCGCCTTAAAACACAAAGACTCCATTCCTATCAAGGTTCCTGATTTTACAATCAAAAAATGCATCATTGACCGTCAACAACAAATTTGGCTATGCTCTAAATCAGGACTTATCCGAATCAATAATGCAGGACAACAACTGTTCATTAACGACCAAAACGGGATAAGTACCGCTTCTGCAAAGTGTGTGTTCGAAGATCGAGATGGCACTATTTGGCTTGGGTCAGATGGAAAAGGATTGCTCCGATTTACAGGCGAACAGTTTTTACATTACAAAGAATCCAATGGCTTCCCAAGTGATTTGTTTCTTTCGGTTGTTAAACGAAGTGATGACACCTATTTTTTTGGGAGTTATGATGATGGATTGTTCAAACAAAAAGGAACTGGTGAAATAACACGAGTTGACATACCAGCCACCACCATTTGGAACCTAAAAGCTGGTTACGATGGAACAATTTGGTGCGGAACAGACGCTGGATTATATGCCTACCGTCTCAATGGGAAGATTGAACAGTACAAGTTAGATCCTACCGGAAGACGCGTTACAACCATTGAGCGCATCAATCGCACAAAATTATATGTTGGTGGCTCAACGGGAATTGGTGTCATTGAAAATGGTAACTTCCGAATTATTAAAGTAAGCGACAATTTCGAAAATGAAATTGGAACGGTTCGGGCATTTGTGAGCTATAAAGGAAAAATTCTATTCGCAAGTGATAAGGGTGTATTTGACATTTCTAAGAACAAAGCGATTCCATTTGGGAACTTCAAAGAAGGAGTCATGTCAATGGTTGTTGATAATTCCAATCACCTCTGGATCGGGACTGAAAGTGGATTATACCTTTATAAAGAAGGAAAGTTTGCTCAGCATCCATTGGCAAAAGATCCGGCATCAAACACCATTAATTTCTTAGAAGTAATTGGTAATAAAATCTATATTGGAACAAACAATGGTTTATTCGAAATGAATACACTAAGCCTTTCAGTTGATCAGCATTATGGATTAAACAATGGATTAATCAACTTAGAATCCAATGTCAATTCATCCTTTTATGATGGTAATTATTTATGGTTTGGCACAGGTGAAGGATTGATTCGATTCAACCCTAAGAAACAACAAAACAGTTCACCTAGATCTGCTCCTATCCTCAATATAACATCCATCCTTCTAAATTATTCATCGTTCAATTATTCAGACTATGCAATCGGAATGAGTAGTGATGGCTTCCCGAATGGCTTGCGATTGCCCTACAGCATGAAAAATCTCACCTTTGAATTGGACGGGATTTTATTGTCAAATCCTGAAGGAGTGCGTTATCAATTCTGGCTAGAAGGATATGATGAAACATGGTCAAAACCAGTTGGAAATGCCACGGTTACACTTTCTAATCTACCAGATGGAGATCATATTCTTCATTTACGTGCCATTGATGAATTTGGAGCTGTTTCAAACACCTTTAAATTACCCATTCAAATTACGCCTCCTTATTGGAGAACTTGGTGGTTTTACAGTGTCATCGTATTGGTTATTATTCTCAGTATTCGCCGTTATTTTAGATGGAAAATCAACCAAGAACGCGATCGGAATTATAAAAAGAATTTGGAGTACAAAACGCGCTTACTTTCTTTGGAACAGCAATCTTTGAATGCAAGTATGAATCGACATTTTATATTCAACTCATTGAATTCGATCCAATATTTCATTAATACACAAGACAAAATTTCTGCCAATCGTTTTCTGACAAATTTTGCTAAACTCATCCGTAAAAACCTAGATAGTGCTGCGGAATCCAATAACATGGTTACGCTTCAACAAGAGATGGAACGACTCGAATTGTACCTTTCCTTGGAAGCTATGCGTTTTAAAGGTCGATTCACCTATCACATTGCTGAAAATGGAATTGACACAGAATCCATCATTGTTCCAGGTATGTTATTGCAACCGTTTGTAGAAAACAGCATCATTCATGGAATTCTTCCAAATGAACAATTAATTGGACACATTGAAATTTCGTTGGTAATTATTGACGATCATTTAGAAATTACATTGGATGATAATGGAATTGGAATTGATTTCAGTTTGCAGCAAAAACGGTCTATGCAGGGCGATCATAAGTCACAAGGAATGGAAATAACAGCTAAACGAATTGATATCATTCGTGAGTTATCTAAAAAAGATTTCGAACTTCTTGGACCATTCCAATTGACCAATTCTGACAGTTCAATCAAAGGAACACGTGTTTTACTCAAAATTCCTTTAGAAAATTTGGATATTTAGAAATGAATTACGTATATTTGCTTATATAATATCACATCAGATGAAATTAATAGGAATTATAGCATTTTTGGTACTTGTATCGGTTGGTTGTCAGAAAGAAGACATTCGTCCGAATTCATGTAACAATTCTTCGCAATTGCGCGGAGCAGATGCTGGAGGAATAGAAGAAGATACAGACGTTATTGATGGTGGAACTGGAACAGCAGGTCCAAACATCACAGATCCGAATGACGAAAACAGAAGCGGTAGAGCATCTAAGCCAAGACCTCAATAAGTCTTACTATATAGAATTAGATAAACCTTTCATTCGTGGAAGGTTTTTTTTGCCCTCATTTCATCCTCATTCCCTCAATACTCACTACACCTTAGTCAACTCCACTTTTAGATAGAAGAATGTTCTCTATATTCGTTCATAACACACTATTGTTGAACAAAACCCAAAGTGAACATGTCTGTAAAAGTGAAAGATAGTCTCCACGAATTAATTCATTCGTTATCCAAGTCTGAAAAGCGGTATTACAAATTATTTGCATCACGACATGTAGCTGGGGAAGATTCTGCCATGGTTGCACTCTTCGACTACATCGCAAAACAACCCAATTACGATGAAACAGCACTTTTTCTCGCATTTAAAGGGAAAACCTTTCTCAATCAATTTTCTACCGTAAAAAAAAGATTGACCGATCATATTCTTCAATCTTTACATGCTTTTCACGCAACGAATTCAATGGAAAACCAGGTAAATCGTATGTTGCACCAAGCACAATTATTATTTGACAAATCATTGTATGATCAATGTACTCGGCATTTGAGAAGTGCTGAAAAATTAGCAATTAAGCATGATTTATTTCCTGCTTGTATGTCTATCAACAAACTCAAAAATAGAATCATTGAAACACGCGGGTACGATGTGGATGAAAACGACATCAATCAATTAAAACAAGCAACTGAAACGGTACTCTCAAAAGAGCGAATGATCCTCGATTTGTGGCATATAAAAACCAAGTTATTTCAATTGATCCAACGCACAGGAGCCGCTCATTCTGAAAGACACCATCAAACAATTGATGCTTTAATGGAGACTGTTCCATCTGAAGAACTCAGAATAGCATTTGCATCTGCCGAATCTAATTACTTGTATTTCCACATTCATTCGGCTTATTATTTTGCGAAGCATCAATGGTCAAAGAGTTTATATTATACCGAACAAACCATACAACATCTTACGGCACAAGAAAATTATACAAATGAGCGACCAAACACACTTATTTCTGCCTTAACAAACGCTTGTTATCTTGCTGAAAGTATTGGAGAATTTGATAAAAGTCAACTATTCTTAAATACCTTAAAACAATTCGCCAAACAACAACAAATCAATGCATCTGAAGATCTTCAAATCAAATTGTTTTCAAGTCGCTACAGCATTGAGTTAAATCTATTACTCATCAAAGGGCAATTCAAAGAAGCACAGCAAATTGGCAAAGATGTAATCGAAGGAATTGAGTACTTTAATGAAAAAATAACCCCTGTTAGAAAAGCATTTCTGACCATTCAACTAGCAGTTGCAGAAATAGGATGTGAACAGTATCAAAAAGCATTGTATCACATCAACACTATTTTAAATGACACGCGTTTAGGAGAACACGAAACGATTGTTGCTTCCACTAATTTGTTGAATCTGATTGTTCATTTTGAGCTTAAAAACTTCGATTTCTTGCATTATTCTGCCAAAAACACGCAACGAATTCTTAAATCTGCGAACAGGCTCGATGATTTCGAAAAAACAATTATCGTGTTCATGCAAAAACTGGCTAAAAGCCATCCCATCGATTTTCAAGAACTATTCGAGCAGTTATTCGAACAATTAAGCGGAATCAAAACATCTAGCGAATTGCAAACTACTTACAATTTTGATTATTTAACATGGGCTGAAGCAAAAGCGATGAATAAACCATTCGCGACTAAAATGTTGGATCAATACCGTTTTTTGACTTCTACTTAATCAAAATGATTCCAACCTTGAGCTCTCAGTAGCACCAATGAATCGTTGGTATCAACTAAATAGGTTCCTTCATCAGCATTGGTCATAAAACCAATAATACTCATGTGTGGATTTCCCTTAATTTTCTCAAAATCTTCTTGTCGTACTGTAAACAACAATTCATAATCTTCACCACCATTTAATACGCTTGTTACAGGATCAAGATTAAAATCAATCGCAGCAAGAGAAGTCGCACTATCAATGGGCAATTTTGCATTGTAAACCTTAACACCCGTTCCACTAGCTTTACATAAATGTAGTACCTCAGAAGCTAATCCGTCTGAAACATCAATCATCGAAGTAGGCACAACACCAAGTTCCTCTAAGAAACCAATCACATCTTTACGTGCTTCTGGTCGTAATTGACGCTGAATCACATAATCAAAACCATCCAAATCGGGTTGAATATCAGGGTTCGTGCGAAACACCTCTTTTTCACGTTCCAATACCTGTAAACCCATAAATGCAGCTCCAAGATCACCAGTAACAACTAATAAATCATTGACACTTGCACCAGATCTATAAGCAATCTTTGTCTTTGCAACAACCCCAATCGCAGTAATAGAAATGATCAATCCAGATCGAGATGAAGTCGTGTCTCCACCAATTAAATCAACACCGTACGAATCACAAGCCATTTTAATTCCTTCGTACAATTCCTCAAGTGCCTCAACTGGAAAACGATTCGATACAGCAATTGATACCGTGATTTGTTCAGGCTTACCATTCATTGCAACAATATCAGATAAGTTGACAATAACAGCCTTGTAGCCCAAATGTTTAAAAGGCATGTACATCAAATTAAAATGCACACCTTCTACCAACATATCCGTTGAAATGAGGGTGTATTCCTCTTCATTTCGCTCAATAACTGCAGCATCATCCCCAACACCTTTAATTGTGTTCGGTAATTTTGGATCGAATTCTTTTGTCAAATGATCTATTAATCCGAATTCTCCTAAATCACCCAACTCAGTGCGCTGATCTTCACTCATACTCGTTGTTTTTATTTTTCGATGCAAAACAAAAAAAGGCATCCGATAAGGATACCTTTTTTCTGTTGGCCCACTAGGGCTCGAACCTAGACTCTTCGGTACCAAAAACCGACGTGTTGCCAGTTACACCATGGGCCAATTAACCGCCTACCCTCATGGTAGACGGGTGCAAATATACACTTTCATTTTAAATTATCGCAAGACAGGTATTATTTTTTTAAAAATTTAAACGAAATCCACTTTGGATATTTCAGGCAATTCATTCAATAAATTTCAGTAATGTCATAACAATTTGAAAAATACGGGATTATTGTCAGAACAACACGAATCGCGCAGTGTGAATTCGAATTCATTAGCATTAAAAAAAATCAGCCTCATCTCTAAAAAGCGTTAACATTTGGATTTTCGAATACAATAATAATGACCACTAGCTAGCCAATGAGGTAAAACACGCGCAATCGCATTGTCTAACTTAGCAAACCTTTTCAATGGTATAAAAGGCAAGTATGTTTCAATTATTGGCGAGAGTACATAGGCATTATGTACACTAACAACTTCCAACCCATAAACACGCAACTCACGCTTTAATCGCCTAACAGTAAAAAAATTAACGTGAGGGGTTTCATAATTACATGAATAAGGTTCTTTTTTTCCGAGGATCCGTTTTACTTTGTCTATGAATCGATTCATTCCTAACTTCCGCATCAAATAAAGGGGTTGCATGGCAATTTCGAAAGGACCAAATCCATTGGGCACAGTTATTAGTAATTCAACTGAATCTTTGGAATTAGTTGATACGTATTCTAAGACCTCTTTGTAAAATGAAATGTGTTCTAAAACCTCCGTTAAGACAATGAAATCGTAGGGTTCACATGCACAATCGAATACACTTTCAAATTGTACTGTGACATTCACAAATGGGTTGTTTTTTTTACTAATAGCAACATTCTCCTCGTGAATATCAATCCCTTTCACTTCAGCATTTTCAATCAACCCTAATGGAATTGTGATGTTCCCCGTACCACATCCAACGTCGAGAATCCGAACCGATTTTTTAGTTTCTCGGTGTTCTTCTATAGTCGTAAACAACCACATCAATCGTTCAAAATGACAAGGATAATCGGTGTATTCCGTGTAGTTAGAAATGATTGAAACCAGTTTCGCTTTCTCGTCTTTACTCATACTTTTCTCCATCCTATTAAAACTTTATCCCCATGTATAATAGGGTCCGTTTGGCGGTATTTTTCATCAGCTCTTTCACATCTGTTTTTACTTTTTTGCGAAAACCTTCTTCTGGTCGTGCCTTAAAAACCGTATCATGGTATTTACCTGTAAATTCACTTATAGGTGTATAGTAATAGGAATAAAAAGATTTTCGGGAAACACCAGCAGGAACATCAATTTTAGAATAACCATGATAAGAAATATCACTCGCTTCGAAAATAACACAACGATTAAACAATGGTAAATAAGCTTTTTTCATTGTTGTAACGTCATCATTCCAAAGTTCTAAAGCACCTCCATATTCATCCTCCCAATCTTTATTTAGATAAAGCAAGAAATTCACACGACGGTGAATTTTACGTTCATGATGAATATTAAAATCAATGTGTACATCTAGAAAGCTTCCATTCTCTCCTTGATGCACGCCACTTCCAAATGAATCATTTGTTGAAAACAACCCATCTATACCTGTTATCTCTTTTAGAATTCGCAGGAATTCAGGTGAATTCAACAGTGTCCTTAATTCAGAAAAAACAGGATTGAACAACTGAAAATTTGCTCCTTCACTCTTCTTTTCATTTAACCCTTTGTAATGGCGAGTTAACTCCTCTTTTTTGGGAAATCCAACATACAATTGATTGGCAAATTCCTCGTTGAGAAACCCATCAATTTTAAGATGTTTAAACGGTTTAGCCTTGTGATACTGCTCCTTTAAGGATGCAACAAATGCATTGTCTTCCAACAATGAACTACTTAATTTCATACACCAACAATTAAAAAAATAAACACTCATTTGTTGATCAGTAACACCTCCATATTATCAGATCAACTTTTTTCAATTACCAGTGTAAAAATTAAATGGTTGCCCGAAACTAAAAAAAACTAAATCGTTATACTGCGATCACATAATTCGTTTTGACTCACTCTTTTTTCTTTCTCTGAGACAACCTTTTTGTTAAAAAAGAAGTATTTAAAATGAATACAAAGAATTCAATTGGTAAGAAACTACCTTTACAAATAATATATTTTTAATTTCGCAGTGAAACATTAGACAAAAACATGAATTACAACAAACTCAACAACCTTGTTGGCTGGTTCGTATTCCTTATCGCTACCACCGTATATTTTATAACGATTGAAGATACTGTTAGTCTTTGGGACTGTGGCGAGTACATCACTGCAGCGTATAAACTAGAAGTTGGTCACCCTCCGGGCGCACCTTTATTTGTGTTATTCGGTCGAATCTTCTCGTTCTTTGCAGAACCTGAAATGGTTGCAGTTTGGATCAACCGTATGTCAGCTCTCAGTAGTTCCTTCAGTATCTTATTTATGTACTGGTCGATTACAATGTTGGCTAAAAAGATTGTTCAACGCACAGGTCGTGCATTTGTGAAAGCAGATCAAATTGCCGTTCTTGGTAGTGGGGTTGTTGGTGCTTTAGCTTATACATTTAGTGATTCATTCTGGTTTTCAGCAGTAGAGGGAGAGGTTTACGCCATGTCTTCTTTGTTTACAGCAGTTATTTTCTGGGCTATTTTAAAATGGGATTCAGAAATGTTGGCAATCAAACACCAAGAAATCAATCCAGATAGAAGTCCAATGCGTTGGATGATCCTCATCATGTTTTTATTCGGATTAGCAATCGGTGTCCATTTACTTGGATTACTTGCTGTTCCTGCAATAGCCTACATTATTTACTTTAATATCTGGCAAAAAACTGATTTCAAGGGTATCTTCCTTACAGGAATACTTTCATTGGTTATCCTTGTTTTCATCCAAGAAGGAGTTATTCCAGGAACTGTTGCCATTGCTTCTAGTTTCGAGGTTTCATTTGTGAATTCATTTGGGTTACCATTTTACTCTGGAACGATCTTCTTTTTTACGCTTGTCATTGCCTTCTTTATCTGGGGAATTCGTTACGCGAATCGCAAAGGAAAACCTATTTTAAGTACAATTATTTGGAGTTTCGTAGTGCTATTGATTGGATATGGTTCATTTGCTACAATCGTTATTCGTTCAAATGCAAACACGCCTTTGGATGAAAATGACCCAGAAAACCTTGTTACTTTACATGCGTATTTGAAACGTGAACAATATGGAAGTTGGCCAATCATGTATGGTCCCTATTGGAATTCTCAAGCTGCTGATCAGTCAACGTATGCTGATCAAGCACCGTTCTACTTACGTCGTTTTGTGGTTGAACTAGGTGGAACAGATTTTAAAGCCTTCAAAGACGAGAAAATTGCTCGGAAATTCGCTAGTGAACTAGGTTCAGGATACGAGGTAGTTGAAAAATACTACTCTTCGAACGAAAATATGCGCAGAAATAGTAGTGCAAATACTAAATATGTGCAAAACACTTTTTTCCCTAGGATGTACTTTAATGGTGAACCAGGAAAAATCCAAGGATATAAAAAATGGTCTGGTTATGAAGACGAACCGGGTGAAGGCTCTGACGGATTGCGTATGCCAACGTTTGGTGAAAACATGACGTATTTCTTCAGTTATCAAGTCGACTGGATGTATTGGCGTTATTTTATGTGGAATTTCTCAGGAAGACAAAACGATATTCAAGGACACGGTGATGTGATACGTGGAAACTGGATCTCAGGAATTTCGGCGTTGGATAATGATCGTTTGGGGAATCAAGATATGGCTCCAACGTATACAACGGAAAACAAAGCTCATAACACATTTTACCTCTTACCGCTTGTATTAGGGCTTATTGGTATGGTATTTCACTTCTATAGAGCACCGAAAGATGCCTTTGTGGTATTCTTGATATTCTTGTTTACTGGATTGGCAATCATTATTTACTTGAATCAAAAACCTTTTGAGCCACGTGAACGTGATTATGCTTTTGCCGCTTCGTTTTATGCCTTTGCTATGTGGATTGGTATTGGCGTTTATGCTTTGTATGAAGCGTACAAAAATTTCGTAAAGAAAGATTGGCGTGCAATCGGAATTGCTGGA
>JAYSRF010000220.1:0-2991 GCA_043721195.1 Fluviicola sp.
ATGTGTTACCGATTTTTGGTCAGTGATTTGAGAGTCCGAAAAACCGATTGAAACCACGAAGGCTAACATACTATTTATATAGGTGAACATCTAGTCAAGATCTCAATGAGAGAACGTTTATCCTTGTATTGAACTCTATACAAACTTCAAATGCTTTAACTATGAAAAAAACACTTCTCTTTTTTTTTGTTGGGTTTTCTTTGATTTCCTATGCACAAGATCAAAAAAAAACCAACTGTTCCACTACTGGAAGTACAAAATGGTTGGAAGAACATCCAGAATTGGCCGTTGAGCGAGCTTTACAAGAATCGTTTACAGCTGAATTTGCACACAACAATGATGAAATCAACCGTTCACAAATCACCATTCCAATTGTATTTCACATCAATGATCCAACGAATCCACAAAAAGTAACAGCAGCTCAAATTCAATCAGCCATTACAATTTTGAATCAAGATTTTAATGCACAAAATTCTGGATTCACAAGTCTGAGACCTGAGTTTGCTGGAATAGCCGCGAATGTTGGAATTACCTTTTGCTTGGCGACCAAAGATCCAAATGGGAATGCAACAACTGGTATAACGTACCATTACAACAATTACGATGGGCGAGAACCAGACGGAACTGGCTCGGCAGTAAAAGACGTTTCCTACTGGCCGTCGCATAAATACCTCAATGTTTGGGTGGTGAACGAACCGGAAGGTGGTGATCCCTACACATCTGGGTGGGCATACTTACCAAGCAGTTGGGCACAACAAAATCAAGTAGATGGGATTATTTACAATCACCGTTATTTAGGTTACACAGGTTCATCTGAAGTCAGTGGTCCTTCCAGTTGGCAGCAAGAAATGGCGCATGTTTTAACCCATGAAATTGGTCATTTCTTAAACCTCGATCATACATTTGAAAATTACTGTTCTTCTCCTGGTGATCAAGTCAGTGACACACCTCCCGTTTATTATCATGGAAGTAACAATTGTGAACAATTAGGCGAAAAATGTCAAGGAGTTACGCTTGTCAATGACGAAAACTACATGGATTACACGCCTTGTCCATCTATGTATACAGCTGGACAAAAAACACGTATACTAGCTGCCTTAAATTCCTCACTTGCGGGAAGAAATAATTTGTGGTCGGCGAGTAATTTGATTGCAACAGGTTGTTCTCAATCTACCAATGGTTTAGACGAATTTGGAAGGGTTATTCCACCAATTATTTTCGCGCAACCAAATCCATTCGAAGACGAAATAATGGTCACAATTTCTGCTCCAGCAGGTTTTTATTCTTTACAACTCACCAACCTTATTGGTGAAATGATCGTTCGTGATAATATGGAGATTGGTAGCGATTTTTACAGCACAAAATTAGACTTGAATACTGTTCCTGCTGGTGTGTATTTGATTCAAATCAGCAATGGAACGCATTCATCTGTGGAGCGCATTATAAAATATTAAACTCAGATTTCGGGTTTAAAACCTATTCACCACTATTCAGTGCTAGTCGGAAAGAAGTTGTTTTTTTCCGACTTTGTTTTTTAAATAATACCACAGCCACGTGAATCCAAACAACACACTAGCTGTTAAAACAATCATTGGTGCAATGGAAACATTGACATAAATTGCGGCGAAAAATCCAAGAATAGATGCGAAACAACCCATTAAAATAGAAAACAGAATGAGTTGTTTTAATTTATTGGTCATTAAACTTGCCGTTGCAGGTGGAATAATCAACATTCCAACAACCATAATTGCTCCAACGCTGTCAAAACTCAATACCGCATGCAAACTCACCAGCGACATCACGAGTAATTGCCAACGGTTTATTTTTAATCCCATTTGTTTGCCAAACTCAGGATTGAATGCCCAAATTTGTAAAGGTCGATACGCAACAAAAAGTGTCGTTAATACAGCAATCAATAGTGGTACTAGTTTAAACAAGGCTCCAGTTCCAATCAAGTAACCGTTCCAAATGCGTTGATCGAGAAAACTGGTTTCTAAATCGCCATACAACACACATTCTTGGTCTAAATCGACATTGTTTCCGGCGAAAAATGAGATCAACAAAACACCTAACGCAAATAAAAAGGTGAAGGTCGTTCCAATCGCTGCGTCTTGTTGTATGCGCATTCGTTGGTGCAAAAAGTCAATCAATAAGGTGGTAAAAACTCCTGCAAGCGCTGCTCCAATTAAGAGTAAGTAGGAATCGCGTTGTCCACTGATTAAATAAGCGATAACAATTCCTGGCAGTACAGCGTGCGAAATAGCATCACCCACCATGACCATTTTACGTTGCATCAAAAATACACCCAAAATGGAGGCTGGAATCACCACTAACAGTGCTGTAATGAGAATCAAGGCGTAATTCATCCTAATTTCGCTTTTTGATGATTAGTTTTCGAACGCAATTTCCCGATAAAGAAACTCAACAAAGCAATTCCTGCGAGGACCATAATAATCCAAGGACCTGTTGCATATTCGCTGAAAGTGTCGATAAATAAGAACCACCTAAAGCGGATACAACTCCAAAAATTCCGGTAAGGAGCATCAATGTTCCCAAACGATAGGTCAACATGCGTGCGCTTGCAACTGGAATGATGAGTAGAGCTGACATTAATACAACTCCAACCGCCTGAATGCCTATTGCGATTGCAAAAATGGAACAGGTAGAAACAATGCTTTCATTCCATCGCACCGAAAAACCGCGTGTTGTCATGTAATCACGATCAAAAGCAATGTAATAAAACAAGCGTTTTTTAATGCCAATGATGAGCAAAAGGGCTGCACCTACGAGTGTGAACAAGTATACATCTTGATTGGTCAAGGCTGCAACTTTTCCAAAAAGGAAATCACTTAATCCTGATTGCGAACCGTTGCTATGACCTTGAATCCATGAAAGTAAGACCAAACCAAGTGCAAAAAAAGCACTGAGAACAATGGCAATGATGCTGTCTTCTTTCAATTTTGTAGTGCGTTGTAATCCGCCCATAACGAT
>JAYSRF010000221.1:0-22674 GCA_043721195.1 Fluviicola sp.
GATTGTTAGCATCCGGTGGACTAAAGTTGATGATATTCATCGTGCTTTCAGGTACAAATCCTTTAATTGTCCATACTTCATCATACGTAATGCCAACCGTGAAGGCTCTGATTAATACGTAACAAAATGCAGCAATTCCAATGACAAAATAGGCTGGTTTTAATGATTTTAGATGGTTCATTTATTTTTCTTATTTATTGAATGAGGTGTTAAAACATCCAACGTGAATTATTGTAGCGATATAGTGTTAAACATCATTCATCCAATTTTATTGCATTGTTTTTTTAATAAAATAGAACGACTCTTGAATGTTGGCTAAATCCTAGTGAAAAAAGCAATTTTTGGCTAAATTCTCGAATTTTCAACTGGTGAAAAAATAGTGGCAATGATGATCTCTACATTTCTTTTTACAAAAAAGGAGTCGAACGCTAATTCACCACTTTTCGTTGAGTTTTACTATATTCGGAAAAAACAATACCATGGCTGAATCTGTACAAGGATATTACAACCGCATTGGTGCTGAATACGATGAAGATCGTTTTGGTGCTTCCAGTTATGGACAATACATTCACCGACAGGAATGTGCTTTCTTCAATCGTTGGCTTCCTGAAAATCCCACTCATCCTGTTCTGGATATGGGTTGTGGAACTGGTCGTTTTATGCCTCGCGCGACTGATGGTGTTGATTTCAGCGAAGGAATGCTTACTCAGGCGAAATTGAAATATCCAGCTAAACAGTTTCACTTTGGAGAAATTACGGCAACCAACTTACCCGAAAATCAATTCGAAAAAGCATTTTCTATCCATGTAATGATGCATTTGGATGAACCAACAACACGACAGTTTTTAGTGGAAGCTCACCGCATTCTACAACCAAATGGTTTATTGATTGTGGATTTTCCATCTGCGAAACGCCGTTCGTTTGGACAACGAAAAGTAACCAATTGGCATGGCTCAAACGCACTAAATGCAACAGATTTAATTGCTTTTGGTGACGGGAATTGGGAGTTAGTAAAAAGTCGTGGAATCTTGTTTTTTCCCATCCATCGCTTCCCTGTTTCTATGCGTAAGGCCGTTCAAGTAGTTGATAATTGGTTCTGTCGCTCTTTTATGAAATCATACGCTTCTTATTTAATTGTTGTTTTGAGAAAGCTATGATTCGTAAACTACTACCTTCTAGCCTAAAATTGCAAATCCGAATCGCCCAACGTCGAATATCTGATTGGAAAAATCGACATGCATTGCCCATTGCGCGTTCGAAAGTTGACATCATTGGAACACTTCAGTTTTCGGTCGATCAAGTGATTAAACGCACCAGTTTATTTGAAAACAAAGTGCACAACATTCAATTGGCTGCTCAACAAGTGGCAGAAATCACCATTTTATCGGGCGAAGTCTTTTCGTTTTGGGAAACAGTTGGTAATCCAAGCGAAGCAAATGGCTATAAAACTGGTCGAAATATCGTCAACGGAGTACTCAAAGAAGCAATTGGTGGTGGATTGTGTCAATTGTCAGGAATTATCTACCACACCTCATTGTTAGCTGGATTGACAATTGTTGAACGGTACAATCACACCGTTGATATTTACAAAGAAGAAGACCGTTTTACACCATTGGGAGCTGATGCAACGGTTGTATATGGCTACAAAGATTTACGGGTGAAAAATCAATTGGCTGTTCCCATTCGTTTTACCTTCTCTTTTCAACCGGAACAAATAACCTGCGGTATACAATCAGAAAGATCCATTCAGCCGAAACAATTGCGCTTTCAACGAAATGAATCAGCGAGTAGGAGAGAAGTGGTTACATTCGATGAAAACACAGAAGAGATCCTTGCTAAATCGTCGTATCTGATTTGAGGTAAGATTCAACTAAACGATTTTAAACAATTAACCTCAAGTCGATTCTGAATCTCAGTTCAGAAATCCAATTTCCCTAATATTTACAAGGTTTTAGTTCCACGTAAAATTGCGAATTTACGCGCCTAATTCATCCATGTAAATTCGCAATTTTACGTGCCAAAAAAAAGGGGTGATTCCTGCATTCGAGTTTCCTGAAAGTAAGATTTGCCAAATGATCATTCTGGCAACGAATTCGAAAGAACGCATAATATAAAATAAAGAAAGGCTGCTCGGCGCGCTACACTACCAAACAACCTTTCCTTATGAATTGAGATATCAATTATTTCAAAATATTCACATGTCCTGTTAGCGCTTGTAATTGCAATTCATCACGATCCAACGATTTGAATTCAATTTTCCAGGTATACGTTCCATCTTGTGCAATTTCTCCCGCAAAGGATCCATTCCAACCATATTCTATGTCTTTGGATTCAAAAACAAGGTTTCCCCAGCGATCAAAAATGTATAAATGGTACGTGTCTCTTTCGAATCCAGAAGTAAATTGAGGTTTAAATTCCTCATTAAATCCATCGCCATCAGGAGTAAATGTATTCGGAACATAATAGATGAGTTCCTCCAAGACCTGAACCGTAGCCTCTGCAGTATCAATGCAACCGTGTTCTGAAATGGCGGTAAGCACGATGGTGTAATAAGAAATCGCTTCACCATAATTATGCTCTGGGTTTTCTAATTGCGAAATACTACCATCACCAAAATCCCAGTCGTATGATACCGCTCCTGTTGAGTTATTGATCATCGTTGTAACTGGATCTAGCTCAGACATAAAAATGGGGCTAGGCTGAAATTCAGCATGTGGATTTGCAAATACACACACAACACTTGATAAGTTAGTGTCTGAAACACAACCAAGAGCAGTTGTCGTTGTTAAACTCACATCGTAGCACCCTGGTTCTTCAAATAAATGCGTAATTGTTCCACAACCAATTCCTGAGGTTCCATCACTGAATTCCCAGAAACAATCCGATCCACCAGATGATTGATTGGTGAAAGTCACTTGTAATGGAGCACAACCTTCTGCAGTATTAACATTAAAATTGACTACAACTGGTGGTTCAATTGATACAGTAACCATATCTGTAGCTTGACAACCATTTTGATCTGTTCCGATGACTGTATATTGACCATTTGCTGTAGGTTGAAAAGGAATGCCATTACTAATTCCATTATCCCACAAGTAGGTGACTGCTCCAGAAGCTATTAAAGTAACAAAACTGTTTACACAAATTGTTTGATTATTTCCAGCTTCTACGATAGGTAAAGGATTCACCAGAATTTGTAAAGAATCTGTATTTGTACAGCCGTTTAAATCCGTTCCTACTACCGTATAAATAGTTGTGCCTAGAGGAGGAACAAACGAAATGCCATTCGAAATACCTTGATTCCATTGATAGGTAGTGGCACCACTTGCATTTACAGTTGTACTTTCTCCAATGCAAAGAATCGCATTTAATCCGGCTTCTACTTGTGGATCATTATAGAAGGATACAAGTGCATCATCTGTATTGCTACAACCATTCACATCTGTTCCAATAACTGTGTAGATTCCTGTTATTACAGGTGAAAACGGCACTCCATTTGTAATTCCATTGTCCCAAGCATAAGTAGATGCCCCTGTCGCGGAAAAGGTCACCATTCCACCTGGACAAATAATCACATCTGGACCAGCAGAAACAATTGGCAACCCATAAACAGGAGTTGGCGTTGTAACACTTGCAATACAGCCCATTGAATTGGTAGCTGTAAGTGTTACATTATAAGAAGCGGCAGTAGCATAACTATGTGTTACATCTTCTGTTTGTTCATTGGCAGAAGCATCGCCAAAATTCCAATCATAGGTTAATGGATAAATATCCGTCGTTTGATTATCAAATTGTATAGCTTCAGTAGCGCAAAATCCAGTAACAGCAAAAGCAACTGTTGGGTTGGCATATACATCTATTTCATGTTCAATGGTATCCAAACAGCCATTAACAGAAGTTGCAACTAATTCAACCATGTAAGAACCTGAGGTTGTAAAACTGTGATTTGGGTTCTGATTCGTGGAAAAATTTCCATCTCCAAAATCCCAATTCCATGCAGTAATGGTTCCAGTATTTACAATAGATTGATCCGTGAAATTTAAACCAATGGATTCACAACCAGATAACCCAGCAAATTCAGCTGTTACGATAGTTGGTGCAATTGTCATTGGAAGAATCACTTGGCAATTTCCTTGATTACTAAAAGAAGTCATTGTACAGGTATAAACCGTTCCTAAACTGGGAGTTGGAATGGTAATCTGTTGACCGCTCAATGCTCCCGGATTCCATTCATATTGTTGAAAGCCAAGAGGAGCTGTTAAAGTGATTTGTGTGTCACCAGCACAATAGGCTAAATTCAACGTCATTGGAGCACATTCAGCAGCAATGTAGGCATATCCGAAGTGACCGCTCAATAAACAATCACGAGTCGTGAACTCAACTAGGATATTCTGTCCTATATATGCAGTAAGGTCAATTCCAACTGTTGACCAAGGCAACCATGTTACACCGCCACAGGTTTGAAAATTTTGACCAACTTGACCACCATAGACATCATACAAGCCACAATTTCCACCTACAGGATTTCCATTCACATCTAAAATTCGAACTCCGAATCCAGGCTGTTCATTCGGTAAATGTCCAGCAGGGTTTTCTAACACAACTGCATACTTATATATAAAGAGTGCCGTTTGTGCAGTTACGGATACAGTATAGGTTAATTCTTCGGCTTCAGCACCGGTATTACTATTTCCCAAACGGGCAGAAGATGTTCCTCCAGGAGGAATCACATTTAATCCCCCACATGTGAAGGGATCAATTGCAGGTGCACTCATGATTGTGTGTCTTCCCGCCACAATTCCCAGAGCAGCACCAGGATTTGCGTAGGTTCCAGTAGATCCTTGCCAATAAGCAAAATTTGATTGACTAAAATCGGCATTCGGGCAAGTTGATTGTGATAACACGATCGATTGATGAAACAGCAAAGTAACTGCTAGAATCAATGTCGCTTTTGGATGTTGTAGTGTTGTTTCCATAGCGCATATAGTTTAGTAGAGCACTCAGAATTTACAACTTCATTTCATGGAAAACAATGCGTACATAGTAATTTTAACATTAAATGGAACACTATTAGACGAATGCAAAAAAAGTGTGGACGAATTGGTACTGTTTCTAAACAATTTCTGTTGTAGAAATAACAAATTGGATGTTGGTGATTCACTTCTGATTGATTTAAGTGTAGGTAATGAAATGTAATTGGTAGTTGAATTGAATTAAACTGTAAACTAGTTTGGTCGATTATAAGTGTGACGTTGTTGAATTTAATCAGAATAGTGAATTTCAATGAAACAAAAAAAGGCTCGACGCTAGCCGAACCTTTTTCCTAAAATATATGAACTTCTTAACAGTTTTCAATAATCATAGCAGATGCGCCACCGCCGCCGTTGCAAATACCTGCACCACCGATTTTACCACCATTTTGTTTCAAAACATTGATCAATGTTACAATAATACGTGATCCAGAATTTCCAAGTGGATGACCCAAAGCAACAGCACCACCATTCACATCTACTTTTTCAGGGTTTAATCCTAAAATTTTTGTGTTTGCAAGTCCAACTACCGCAAAAGCTTGGTTTAATTCCCAAAAATCAACTTGATCTGCAGTCATTCCTACTTTTGCTAATGCTTTTGGAATTGCCAATGAAGGTGAAGTTGTAAACCATTCTGGAGCTTGAGCTGCATCAGCATAACTTACAATTTTTGCAATTGGTTTCAAACCGTGTTTTTCTACAGCTTCTTTTGATGCTAATATTAAAGCAGATGCACCATCGTTTAATGTTGACGCATTAGCAGCTGTTATGGTACCATCTTTTTCAAATGCAGGACGTAATCCAGGGATTTTATCCAAGAACACATTTTTATACTCTTCGTCTTCGGTTACCATGATTGGATCACCTTTTCTTTGAGGCACAGCAACACCAACGATTTCATCATTGAATTTACCCGCTTCCCAAGCAGCAGCAGCACGTTTGTAAGAAGTAATCGCAAAATTATCTTGATCTTCACGTGTGATTTCGTACTTCGTAGCACACAATTCAGCACAATTTCCCATAGGAACATTGCTGTAAACGTCTAATAAACCATCTTTGGTGATTCCATCCAACATGGTGATATTGCCAAATTTAGTTCCATTACGTCCAGCAATATAATGAGGAGTTAAACTCATGTTTTCCATTCCACCTGCAATAACAATCTCGTTATCACCAGCAAGGATTGATTGAGCACCTAGCATAATGGATTTCATTCCAGAAGCACATACCTTATTAACAGTAGTACAAGGAACGCTTTGATCTAATCCAGCTCCTAGAGCAGCTTGACGTGCAGGAGCTTGCCCAACACCAGCTTGCAAAACATTTCCCATGAACACTTCATCAATAAGTGATGGGTTAATACCTGATTTATCCAACGCACCTTTAATGGCTGTTGATCCTAACTGAGTTGCAGGAATAGTAGATAAACTTCCTAAAAAAGCGCCTATTGGGGTTCTTACGGCAGCAATTATGTAAATTTCTTTCGACATAGCATTTTTTGTTTGTGCAAAATTACTGTTTTAATTGGGGAAATGAATCAAGTTTATCCGAGATTTTGAATTTGAATTATTCTTTAGCTTTTCAAGATAATCTAGTTGATTTTGTTTCATTACTTTTGTCGAAATTTTTTTGAAATGAAACCTCTTTTTCTTATTCTTTGCTGTGGTTTGACCTTAATGCTTAATGCTCAAACAGACTCACTTAGCGTAACAAATCCATGGACGCTTAAAAGCATATTCGGAGTCAATGGAACCCAGACTTCATTCGTAAACTGGGCTGCTGGCGGGCGAAATAATGTATCTGTATTAGGATTTATTGATGCGACTGCTAGTTATAAGAAGAATGCGCTAAAATGGCAGAATGATTTCAAATTTGCGCTCGGTGGATTAAAATACATTGATTCCACAGGAAAAAAAGATGGTCTACAAAAAACGGATGATCGAATTGATCTAGCTTCTACATTTGGTTATGAATTCAAGAAAAAATGGTTTTATACAATAACAGGTGGTTTTAAAACACAATCACTCAATGGTTTTTCATTTCCGAATGATTCAGTGATCATTTCTACTTGGATGGCACCAGCTTATGTCAGTTTATCCATTGGTATTGAATATGCACCTGTTGAGTATTTTAATATGTACATTTCTCCTCTTGCTGGAAAAACAACAATCGTGAACAATCGCGTTCTAGCAAACGAAGGAGCTTTTGGTGTCACGAAAGCGGTTGTTGATGCCAACGGTTTCATTTTAACAGAAGGAAAACGTGTTAGACATGAATTTGGAGCGTATTTCAGAATCAAGTTTCAAAAAGAGATCATGAAAAACATAGAAATGAAAACACGTGTTGAATTATTTTCCAATTACTTAAATAATCCACAAAACATTGATGTGAATGCTGAATCAATCTTCGCTTTTAAGGTAAATAATTGGTTCTCTGCATCTTTACAATGGAATTTGCAATACGATGATGATGTTAATATCTTGGATCGCAACGGAAACACAGGACCTCGTACCCAATTCAAATCAGTATTGGGATTAGGGATTTCATATACTTTGACGAACGAGAAGAAATAAGCGTTATTTTCGTTGACAGTACATGTTCAATTATTTCTCAGATATATCGCTTTGGTGGTTGCTACCTATTGGTTTGTTGTCAATAGGTCTTTCTTATGTTTATTATTTTAAACCGAGAAAAGCGCAAGATTGGAATTCCAAACAGCTAAAAGTGCTATTTTCTTTGCGTTCAGTAGGTCTGTTTTTACTGGCTCTCTTGCTGATTGGACTTTTATGGGAATCGATTCGATACCGGGATGAGAAACCACTTTTCATCACGATGGTAGATAATTCTGGGTCGATGAAGAATTACAGTGATAGCGCGAAGGTTAAAAATCGCATTCTAGCTTTTCAACAGCAATTAGAAGAACGCTTCGGTGATCAGTTTGAATTGATGTCTCTTGAAGTTGGTGAAAAAACGCAAACACTTAAGTCGATTGATTTTTCAGGTAAACAAACCAACCTTGCTGAAGGATTTGAGCATGTGCGCGAATTATTTTTCAACAGAAATATCGGTGGAATTACCTTGATTTCTGATGGTAACTTTAATTTGGGTACACACCCAATGTACAGTGCTGAACGAATAGAGCTTACTCCCATTTTCACTTTAGGAGTAGGGGATACGATTACCCGTCGCGATCAGTTGATCAGAAGTGTGAATACAAATGAAGTTGCGTTTTTAAACAATGAATTTCCAATAGAAACAACGGTTGATTTTAATCGAATTCCAATAGGACCAGCAACTGTTTCTTTGGTGCATCAAGGGCAAAGAATTGCTACACAAACCTTAACATGCACCAATTCAGTTTTTGACCAACAACAAGTAGTTTTTCAAGTTACCGCTAAATCGAAAGGATTTCAACGCTATTCTGTCGTTTTGCAACACAAAGAAGGTGAGTATACGTTTGACAACAATCAACAAACCTGTTACATTGAAGTCGTTGATAATAAGAACTTGATTTGTTTGCTGTCAAGTGCCCCACATCCAGATTTAGCAGCAATTCGCAGTATTCTAGAAGAAGATAGGCAATCAACAATAGTTGCAGGATTGACCAGTGAGTACACTTTACCCAAGGAACGTCCTAATTTAGTTATTTGGTACGAAAATGGTTCGAAGCCCAATCCAGCCTTGTTTAAATCGATCAAAGACAAGAAAATTCCAATTCTATTTATTTTAGGAGCAACCACTCCTTCGGCTGTTGTGAAATCGTATGATATTGGTTTAATGGTTCCGTCTGGAAATCAACAGGATGATGTTCAAGGAGCTGTATCTGGAGGTTTCTCAGCATTTTCATTCACCACTGTTTTTACGGATGCATTACAGTCTTATCCGCCGTTAAGAACGAAGTTTGGGTCGTATAAATTACCTGCAAATGCTGAAGTTATGTTGACCCAACGCATAGGAAATGTATCGAAAAAAGATCCATTGTTCTACATCAGTCAGCGCGAGAATGCCAAAATAGGCGTATTGTTAGGTGAAGGAATTTGGCGTTGGAAAATGAAAGAATTCAGTCAACGAAGAACCGTAGATGGTTTCCGAGAATTTGTTCAAAAAACAGTTCAATACTTAGTTGTTCGCCAGAATACAGAACCTTTGCGCGTCACGTTGCCAAAACGCTTCAATGTAACCGAAGATGTAGAAGTAAAAGCTGAGTTTTACAACGAAGCGATGGAATTGATTACAACTCCAGCAATTGTGTTGACCTTGATTTCACCGAAGAAGAAAAAATCGACCATTGACTTCTCTCCATTATCTAATTTCTACAAGGCAAATGCGGGGCAATTGGAAGCTGGAACCTATTCTTGGATCGTTACCGCAACACACAACGGTAAAAAGTACACCAAGAGTGGTGATTTTGTTGTGGAAGATATTTCAATAGAACAGGCAGATACGCGTGCCGATTTTAGTGTATTAAATCAATTGTCATCGCAATCAAGTGGAACTTTCCGAACATTGAAAGACGCAGATCAATTGTTGGATGAATTGGCAAAACGTGGTGATATTACCACTTTACAATATGCCGATTCAGGCTACACCGCTTTGATTGATTGGATTTGGTTGTTTGTTTTGCTCATCTTGATCTTTGGAAGCGAGTGGTTCTTGAGAAGATGGTGGGGAACGTATTAAAACCGTTGATTTCTAGATTAAACAAAAAAAAATCCCAACGTAAGTCAGGATTTTTAAGTGAATGTAGTCGCAAGATCACGATTTCCAAGTATAGGTTCTTTAATTTGGTTTAACAGGTGCACTTTCTCCAGTTAATAGAGCAGTGATGCTCGCAAACAGGGCAGGATTGTCAATTACATAAAAGGTTCCACCTCTCCCGTTTTGAGAACTAGAACACGTTTGTCCTTGATGGGCATAATTGGGTGCCATTGCACCTTGTTGGTTCATGTCTCCAAAAATACAAAGTGGCTGAGACGGATCTTTTGAAATTCCAATTTTGGCATGATTGAAGTTTTTCCCCATTCCGCCTTCCAATCCAATTACGGTTCCATCCCAAACTCCTGAAATTGCAATATCTACAGCACCTGGTCTTGCGAGACTATTGTCCCAACAATCGGGGATTTGTCCAGCAGCAGAACTATAAATATTCGGACTTGCCCACCAACTGGCAACACGTAGATCTATTCCATTTAATTGAGAAGAGACCATTTGCCAAGGTGGAACGGCTAATGAAGATGGTTTTGAAATGATTTGAATTCCACTTGAAAGTGTTGTTTGGAATACAATTTTACTTTTTGATTCTTTACCCAAGGCATTTACTAATGCTTGAATATCATCTGGACCGCCATTATTTACGATGCTAGACTGAGATAAATTGGTTGCAATACTTGCATTTCCTAAAGCCGTTAATACAATAGCAACATCGTCTTTTGTCAATTTAACCGAAAAGAAATGTTGGCTAACTTCAATATCGTCATCATTGATGCAGCCGAGCGTATTGCCATCATTTTGACGAGGATTCAAACAACTTGCTGATGCTGGCCAGGAAGGTGTGGATACCTGAAGTACCATTCCTTCGCCATCTTCATTCCAAGCAATCATACCTTTACTATGTCCCCAAGGAGAATCCATGTTTTCGATTGGATCGTTGTAGAATTGATCATTCCAAACGACATAATAATAACCTGGGGTATTGTAAATTTGACCGAAGGTTGCACCAAGTGGATCGTTTTCTGTTCCGCCGATGCATTCTATTCCTTTCACCAATGTAGGTGATGCGCTTGTAGCAAAAACATATTGTTGGCTATGACCACTTTTGTATTCATCTACAATTCCGCCAAATATACCCGTAGAACCTAATACGGGCGTGACACCGTCATCTGTACATCCAGGGAAAGTTGCAGCATTAAATTTAAAGGCAAACATCCAATCTACAGGATTGTTTTTATCTGCCATTGGGCTTGGTGGAGATAAAATAGGGTTTTGGGCCATGTAGTTATTATTTAGAACAATGATTATTTTGGGAACTAATTTAGTAGAAATAGTCTAATATGGTTATCGAAATGAGATTTTGTTATTAACAATGATTAACATCTTTGGAATGAATCTGTTTGAGTTATTGGAAATTAAAAAATAAGTTCCTGAATTTTTTCAAAATCTATATCAGATAATGTTTCTAATTCGAGCTTTTTCAATCTATTTTAATTCATCAATTGTAATGATATTGTTTTCCTTGGTTAGAATCGTAAAGATCATCAGTTTAAAAACTTGATCCAGTTATTTTTTGTTGAGGTATAGGAATAGACAATCGAACTCGTGCGATTGAATAAATAATCTAGAATTCAAAGTTGAAGAGATCGTTTGGTTTAAAGTATAAAATAGAACATAAAGTCTATTGTTGAGCATGTATTTAGTTGATTTTTTTGAAACAAATATAGTTTGATTTAGTTTGTAAAATAGTATTTTACAATGTAATACATCCGGTAATCCCGCATTCCGATAGCCATCGGAATACGGAATTGTATAACGCATTTATCAAGGAGTATTAATTCGCTGGAATCAAAAAAAATCACATGAATAAGACTCAAGAATTAACCAAAAGCAAAAAATCCCGTCTGCACAATACAAACGGGATTCAATTAAAGTTCTTTACTTATTTTCGAGCCAACTGATCGCTAGCCATCATTTGTTTCACTGTTTTTTCCATCCCTTCAGGTGATCCATCCAAGAAAATAACGTTTCCATTGCCTTTTTCAGCAAATTCTTTTACCGCTTCTGTCCACATGGAGAATAGAATCAACGAAGTATCTAAGTTTGCTGTTTTCATTTGTTCAGCCGCTTCTGTCATACCTTTTGCTACTTCTTCACGGAATAAGGCAATTCCTTGTCCTTTTAATTGAGAAGCTTCTTTTTCCGCTTGTGCTGAAATTTTAATGAAATTACCTTCTGCTTCAGCAGCTTTTGTTTTTGTAATCAACAAGGCCTGTCCTTCGTTTTCAGCAGCTGCCATTAAATTGGTAGAAGCAACGACTTTAGCCATGGAAGTAGTGATTTCTACATCAAATGTAATGTCGTTAAGTTGTAAATCAATTAAATGAAACCCCCAAGTTTCCAAGGTTTGATCAAGACTGTCTTTTACATCGTCAACAATTTCGCGACGGAGCAATAAGATTTCCGCTTGTTTTTTTGTAGCGACAAATCCACGAACGGATCCTTCAATCGTGCGAATCAATGCTTGAGAGAAACTGCGTTGATCCATGAATTTGAACGCAACATTTTTAATTGTTTCTTCATTGGCGTCCAATACTGAATAAACAAGCATAGCTTTGAAATACACATTGGCTTGATCTTGTGAAATGGCTTGGAATTCCATCTCTACTGCACGATTTTGAATTGAAACACGGTTAAAAATGCGCTCTAAAAAAGGAATACGGATATTTAATCCTGGATGCATGATACGTCGGTACTTACCGAACATTGTTACTACGCCAATTGTACCTTGCTGAACGGTTACAAATGAGGCAACGAGTAATAAAACCCCAATGGATATAATTACAATTAAAGGAACAGACATGTTTGTTTTTTTAGTGTTTAAACAAATCTATGGTTTTATCTGAATTTGTAGATAAAAAAAATGGTGTTTCATAAAATAAATTGAAAGTTCTAACGTTTTGATTTAAAATGCTGTAAAATTAGCCTATGGTAAAAAAGTACTCAACTGATTCGCAACTGAGTGAAGGGAAAAACTTCGCTTCTCCATCAGCGGCGCTCGTTCAACACTTACTGAATTACAGCAAGTCGTTGGAGGTGAAAAAAGTGAAGCACAGAAAAGTGCTTGTGAATTTGAACTAAATTGAAAAGCCCCCGATAAGTAAAATTATCGGGGGCTTTTTCGTTCCTTTTTATTGGATTACCAAATCTTTGCTACACCAGTAGCTGTATTCCGCATTTTATCGCCTTCTTTCACGTTAAACGCTTCGAAAAATTCAGGACAATTCATCAACGGTCCGTTCACGCGGTACATGCCAGGAGAATGCGAGTCATTTGAAATCCTGTTTTTCAATTCTGGATCGGTATAATTGATTTTCCACAATTGCGCATAAGCGATGAAAAAGCGTTGTGCCGGTGTATATCCTGCAATCATTTCTCCACTTTTAAATTCATCTGTTAGTGTGTAAGCGTAATAAGCCATTGTCAATCCACCTAAATCTGCAATGTTTTCACCCATGGTCAACTCAGGATTAACACAGTATCCATCAATTGGGCAGAAATGTGAAAAGGTTTGACCTAGTTTCCCTGTACGTTCTTCGAACATCGTACGGTCTTTTTCTGTCCACCAATTCGTGAAACTACCATCTGCAGCAAATTTAGAACCCATGTCATCAAATCCATGTGTGAATTCATGACCGATTACCATTCCAATTCTTCCATAATTGACTGCATCTTCTGCATTTTCATTGAAGAATGGTGGTTGCATAATTCCAGCTGGGAAGGCAATTTCATTCAATAATGGATGGTAATATGCGTTCACCATGTGTGCAGGCATTCCCCATTCTTTGCGATCAACTGGTTTGTACAATTTGGCCATTTCTTCTTTTACTGCAAAACGTGCACAGTTGTCCAAATTTGTAACATAATCTTCTTTGGTAATTTCTAATTTGGAGAAATCGCGCCATTGTTCTGGGAAACCTAACTTCCGACCAATTGCGTTGAGTTTTGTTAATGCTTCTCTTTTTGTTTCGCTTGACATCCAATCCAATCCTTCGATTCGATTTCTAAAACTAGCCAATAGGTTATCAACCATTATATTGACACGTTTCTGGGCATTTGCTGAAAAAGAAACTTCAACAAAGGCTTTTCCGAGTAATTCCCCAAGTGGAGAATTTGTTAGCTCATCAATACCTCGTTCGTGAATCGGTTTCATTTCTGTTTTTCCACTTAAAACACCTTGGTAAAAACCGAATTTTGCACGCACCCACGTTTCGCTTAATGCATCTGCATAATGGTTGATTGATTTCCAAGACAAATAAGTAATCCAATCTTCCATTGGTAATCCACCAATCAATTCGTTTACTTGTTTCAAAAATGCAGGTTGACCTACAATAATGGTGTCAAATGAGGAACTACCAACCTGAGCTAAGTAATTTTCAAAATCAAAACTGTTGAACAATTGTTTCGCAGCTTTGAAACTCATTTTGTTGTAGGTTTTCTCAGGAATGCGCATTTCTGCTGGTGCCATCATTGAATCAGCCAATCGTTTTTCGAAATTGAAAACCATTGTTGCTTTTTCAGCAGCACTCACTTCTGATTCACCTGTTAAAACAAATAATTGCTTGATATAACGTTTGTATTCTTCGCGTTCACGTTGCTTGTTTTCTTGTGTGTAATAATCGCGATTCGGCAATCCTAAACCACCTTGTCCGATATAAGCAGCGTTTTTGTCGACATTTTTCAAATCTTGTCCAATACCAAAACTAAACAAGCTACCAATTCCAACTTTGTGTTGCTCTGCCACAACTTTCGAAATTTCTTCACGTGACTTGATGTTTTTGATCACCAATAAACGTGTTTTCAAAGGCGTGAAATCCGCTTTGTTGCGCTGTTCCATATTGTTGTGGGCATAATAGTAATCTCCCAACAATTGATTTTGCGAACCTTTAACTTGATTATCAGTTTGAGCTCTTTTTAAAATGTCTGTTAAGACCAATTTATTTTGTTTGTCCAATTCATTGAAACTTCCCCAACGCGATTCTGAAGCAGGCACTGGGTTGTTTTTACACCACGTACCATTTGCAAATTGAAAAAAGTCTTCTGATGGTTTTATTTTTTGATCCATGTAATCAAGATCAATGGTAACACGACTATCTGCATTGATAACTTCACTAGTCGTTGTTCCCACATCATCTTTAACGACTTGTGGTTTTGGTGTACACGCCACAAGCAAAAGAAGCGCGCTACAGCCTAAAATTGTATTCGTTTTAAACATTTCTTAAGGTTTTAAAAGCATTTCAACGTGTGGTATTTCATCTTCGAAGTATTCTTTACCAGTGGAAACAAATCCAGATTTATTGTAAAAAATCTCCAAGTGTTTTTGAGCTGAAATACGAATTGGAACAACTCCAAATTCTTCATGAACAAACCGAACGCATTGTTCCATCAATTCAATACCAATTCCTGTTCCACGAAAATCATTATTCAATACAACACGACCAATTGCTACTTCTTCATACGCCAATCCTGGAGGTAAAATACGAGCTGTGGCGATTACATCACCTTTTCCATCACGTAATAAGAGGTGGTAACATTTTTTGTCTTTCCCATCCAAATCGAGGTAAGAACAATTTTGCTCCACAACAAACGCTTTTAATCGCAAAGCAATGATGTCGTGAAACTCATTTAAGCTTAATTCTTTGTAAGGTTTAAATTGCCAGTCTAAATGCATATTTTTTTAATTATAAATTATCAATTGAAAATTGAAAATGAAAGAAGATTTGTTGTCAATCTCACATTTTGAATTTTCCATTTTGAATTTTCCATTTTCAATTAATTCACGTTTGAATAACCCCAACATTATACGGCTTCTCAGCTTTTTTAAGACTGGCCATCGCCAAACCAATTGCTAAAAACTCACGTGTTTTGGCTGGATCAATAATGGCATCTAACCACAAGCGTGATGCTGCATAATACGGTGAAATCTGTGCATCGTAACGTGCTTTGATTGTGTCAAACAATTCTTTTTCGTGTTCTGGAGTAATTGTTTCACCGCGCGATTTAAGCGAGGCAACTTCAATTTGTAATAAGGTTTTTGCTGCAGCTGCTCCACTCATGACGGCTACTTCTGCAGTTGGCCAACCCACAATTAAGCGTGGATCGTAGGCTTTCCCACACATAGCGTAATTTCCAGCTCCATAAGAATTTCCAATTACTACCGTGAATTTCGGAACAACAGAATTCGCCATAGCATTCACCATTTTCGCTCCGTCCTTAATGATTCCAGCGTGTTCTGATTTAGAACCTACCATAAATCCAGAAACATCTTGGAAGAATATCAACGGAATGTTTTTCTGATTGCAATTCATAATGAAACGAGCCGATTTATCCGCAGAATCATTGTAAATTACACCACCAAATTGCATTTCACCTTTCGCGTTTTTCGATAATTCACGTTGATTGGCTACAATTCCAACACTCCAACCATCAATACGCGCATAAGCACATACAATTGTTTTCCCAAAATCGCTTTTGTATTCGGTCAAACTACCTTCATCAACAATACAATCAAGGATGTGGTGAATATCATACGGTTTTGAACGTTCAGTTGGAAGGATTCCATATACTTTTTTCAATGCTTCTTTCGGAGCAATGGATTCTATGCGATCAAAGCCAGCTGATTCTGAATGTCCGATTTGACCCATCATTTTGCGAATCGTCATTAAACATTCTTCATCATTGGCGACTTTATAATCGCAAACGCCTGAGATTTCTGTATGCGTTGTAGCACCTCCAAGCGTTTCATTGTCGATGGTTTCACCAATGGCCGCTTTCACCAAATAAGAACCTGCTAAGAAGATCGTTCCTGTTTTATCGACAATCAATGATTCATCCGACATAATGGGCAAATAAGCACCACCAGCAACACAACTTCCCATGACAGCAGCAATTTGTGTGATTCCCATGGAACTCATCACTGCATTGTTGCGGAAAATGCGACCGAAATGCTCTTTATCAGGGAAAATTTCATCTTGCATAGGTAAGAAAACACCCGCTGAATCAACCAAATAAATGATGGGCAAGCGGTTTTCCATGGCAATTTCTTGCGCACGAAGGTTTTTCTTTCCTGTAATAGGAAACCAAGCACCAGCCTTCACGGTAGCATCATTTGCGACAACAATGCACTGTTTTTTTGATACAAAACCAATGACAACAACAACACCTGCACTCGGGCAACCTCCGTGTTCTTCGTACATGCCCATTCCTGCAAATGCTCCAACTTCAAACCGAGGGGTGTCGGCGTCAAGGAGCATATCAATGCGTTCACGGGCAGTCATCTTGCCTTTTTCGTGCAAAGCTGCGATGCGTTTGGCACCACCACCAAGCATTATTTTACTTAATTCGGATTCCATGCGTGAAATTTTCATGCGCATTTCATCATCGTTCTTGTTGAATTCCAATTCTTTTGGATCGATAGCCATATTTATTTCGTTAATAGCGTTCCAAATATACACAATTCAGTGTAGAAACATTCTTTGTGACCATGAATCAAGACAAGGTAATTAGCGTATTTTTGTCGGAATGCAAGATACTTACAAGCACAAAGGCATGCGAAAACAACTCATTGATGAGTTGCGCACAAAGGGAATTTCAGACGAACGCATCCTTGGTGCATTTGATGCTATTCCGCGGCATTACTTTCTCGATTTGGTTTTTGAACAACAAGCCTATTCGAATGTAGCGTTCCAGATTGGTTCTGGTCAAACGATTTCTCACCCTTATACTGTTGCTTTTCAAACAAGTTTATTGGAGTTGAAAAAGGGAGATAAAGTATTAGAAATTGGCACTGGATCTGGTTTTCAAACGTGTGTGTTATGTGCATTGGGCGCTAAAGTTTTTTCAATTGAACGCCAGAAAGAATTGCATTTAAAAGCAAAACAACTCATTGACCGATTGGGCTATACACCTAAATTGTTTTTTGGGGATGGATATGAAGGAAAAGCAACTTATGCACCTTTTGACAAAATACTGGTTACTTGTGGCGCACCAGAAGTTCCACAAAAGCTTTTGGATCAATTAAAAATTGGCGGAACATTGGTGATTCCGGTTGGAGATTTGGAACAACAACAAATGTTGCGCATTCAACGCGTTGGTGAAACGGAATTCACGGAAGAAATGTTCGGGAATTTCAGTTTTGTACCGATGTTAGAGAAAACGGTGAGGTGAATATGCCTGAATTGAAAGATAATTCATTCCGTTATTTATGGAATACTCGGTTTTTGTTTGGGATATTAATTGTTCAAGGTATTTTCTTCTTGAACTCCATTCTAACTGTTGCTATGCAGTATGGAATGATCTCTAGTTCAATTGTTCATTTTTATAATGATCACATCCTTCTAAAACTTCTTTATTTGGGTCTTGGCTACTATTTTATTTATATTGGTTGGCATGTTTTTTTTATCCTTTGGTTGTATAGGGCTTATTCGAATCTGCAAAAGCGATCAGAGGAAGAACTTTATGCTAAAAATTGGATCATCTTTGCTTGGTTTATCCCACTAGTTAATTTGTTTTTGCCATATAGATTAATGAAAAATTTGTTTTCAACTACTGAATTACTCTTAAAAAACGACTCCGTTGATCAGAGAATAAAAACCAAAAAAATTCTATTGGATTGGCAAATACTTTTTGTCTTTACGATTGTTTTTGGTTGGTTATTTTTTGTTTTTCAATTCATGAAATTCAATTTTGATCTTGGGAAATTCGCGATTGCAGTATTTATTATTCAATTAGCAACCATTCTTTTTGTGCTTTCAAAGTTTCGCTTGATACGCCATTATAGAGCATTGGAATTAAAGCTAAACGCTCAAACGATTGATCACCTTCATTATCATGGAGAAGATTTATTAGATCAATAGGTTACTTTTCATCAAACCTTGACATTCAATTCAAAACGTTTCTATGCGAACAGTTTTTTCGTTCATGTTGGCTTTGCTGACGTGCAGTATGCTCTGTGCGCAATCCCGTGTGGCGATTGATTTGAATGCTACTTTTCTGAATCGTTTCATGACTTTGCAGTATTGCCCGATTATCAAAAAAGGGATGTATATTAAGTCTGGGATCACGTTTGGGACTTACGGCATCGGGTATGAAGAACAATCTCAAGATCAAATTAATGCCGACGAAGGACTCATTTCTCCCTATAGTGTAATCAATACGCCTCCCATTGAAGGAATGTTTTTAATAGATTATATAACAAAAATAAAAGGTGTTGGAATTGAACTCGGATTGGGAAAGTTTTGGGAAATCGATCCAGTTCATACCATTCGTTTAGATCTGCAAGTGAAAGTATACCGTTTTAATGAAGAGGTGAGTGCCCATTATACAATTCACCAACCAAGTACTTTCTCTGCGATACAACTGCATTCCATACAACGGAATTGTTTGTCCATTGGTCCAGAATTGTTTCACGCCATTCGTATTTCTGGCAGAATAACTGGATTTTATGGATTTAAGTTCCCGTTTTTTCTTCCGATTCGCACTGCTGGATACAAACCTCAAAGTTGGAATGATGTAACGGTAGGTTTTCAACCAAATCTCACCGTAGGAATGAGTTGCGCATTAGGAAAGAAGAATAAAACGATGGATTAATCGGTTGTTTGTTTTTTAATTCGATTCAATGAATAGATTCCTCTAACAGTTATAACAATTCCAAATAAGCCAAATGGAGTAGTATAAATAGAAGGAAGAAGTATAGAAAATGGAATAATTGGAAGAAAAATAATACCAATAATGATTTCTTTCACTGCATTTCGTTTGCGGATCACACGATTTATTCGATCAACAATGTAGTTTGCTTCATGGGCATCTACTAATTTTTCAGTGATTAAAAGCTCAATGACTGTTGTTGGTGAAAGTGAGTTATCATCGAGTTGAATTTCTACCCAATCATCAAAAGTGCGGTTGATTCCGTCAATTATTTGTTCTTCCACCATGACTAAAAATACGAACTATTAGGCTATTTCTCTTGAAATTTTAGTCAAAGTGTAGATTCCTTTCGCAGTTTTAAAAATTCCAAATAATCCAAATGGTATTGTTATGATTGCAGCTATAGGATAGAAAAGGATAAATGGAAATAAGATGCTTAATGGGACAATTGGCAAGAAGATAGACCCAATTACCACTTCTTTCACCGCATTTCGTTTGCGGATTACACGATCAATTCGATCAACAATGTAACTGGCTTCGTTGGCATCTAACGATTTTTCAGAGATTAAAAGCTCAATAACTTTTGCAGGAGAAAGTGAATTATCATCGAGTTGAATTTCCACCCAATCATCAAACATGCGATTGATTCCGTCGATTGTTTCTTCTTCCTGCATGACTAAAAATACGAATTAGTTGGCTGTCTCTCGTGAAATCTGATAGATGGTATAAATCCCATTCCCCAACTTTAGCAATCCAAACAATCTAGATCCGATTACAGCATAAATACTGATATCTCAGGTAATTGCTTATAGGGAATAAACATATTTTCAATAAAATTTAATCTGTAAGAAACTAGATTGGTACAACTTTTTAAAATCAATTTTCACTTGATTTTATTCGCCGCCCTTTTCTTAAAAATGCGTAAAGTATTACACCTATAGTTGTTGCGAAAATTGTGATTCCAGCCTTTTCAAAACCTTTAGTGGTGAGTTCATATCCAAACCAAGTGGCAAAACTCGCAAGTATGAAAGCGAAAATTTGTCCTAAAAGATGTTGAAACGAAGCTCTTCTTAAAGCAATCCGTTCCATGTACATACTATGATCTTGCTGCTTCTCAGCCATTTTCATAATTCGTTCAGCGCCATTGGGAATAAGTTGGTTATATTCACCAAGTGTTTCAGGATCTGGAAGAGGCCCAGAATGTTGTTTAATTACTAATGAAGCTGATCGAAGAATGACTTCTTTTTTTGTCTTGTTGAGTCCATTAAATACCTTAAGCACTTCTGGGTTAACTGAAATAAGTTCATTCTCAATTTCTTGTAATTCCTCGTTATTATCTTGCTTAGGAACAGATTCTTCCTCTTGTTTGATAGGTTTTTGATTACTCACTATTTAGAAATTATTTCTGAATCAATTACTTTAAGTGAATTCCGAATTTCTTCTCCAACTCGACTCCAATTTGCTTTTATTGCCTTTGTATAGTTTGACTCAAACAAAATGAAATATTCTCTTGAATCTGGACCTGAAATATCTATTACAGATCCAAATCCTTCGAAAAAAGAGTTGATAGGACTCGATTTTCTTTTTTTGATTTGTGTTTTCATTTTGATGTTTTTTAGAAGATTAATTCCGTAAATAACTTAGCAAAGATAACCAATAGTATAAAATATCGTTAATTCTACTAAATCTTTTACAATATTTAACTTACGACTCTAATTACAAGTTACAATAAATAATTCAATTCATAGAGAATGAACTTATTATTAATAATGCTCATAATAAGGTCTCAACAGCATTGTCATTGATCAATCTAAAAAGTGAGTAATGATTGTTTCTTCTTCCTGCATGATTAAAAACACGAATTACTTGGCTGTCTCTCGTGAAATCTGATAGATGGTATAAATCCCATTCCCCAACTTTAGCATTCCAAACAATTCGCATCCAATGACGGCATAAAAACTCACGAATAGCGAAAGTAAGCAGAGCAACAAAAACAACACACCTAACCAACTTTCTTTAATGGCTTTCCTTCGACGTACATTTCGATCAATTCGCTCTACAATGTGCCATGCTTCTTTTAATTCGAGACCTTTCAGGTTCATCAATTTATCCACCACTTTTGTTGGACGAACCGAATTGTCTTCGAGCTGAATTTCTACCCAATCATCGAATTCGTGATTGATGCTGTCTAGTATTTCGGTTGCTTTCATAGATCAAAAAAAAACGCCAGACGAATCTGACGTTTTATAAAAATACGATTCATTTTAATGACCCAATGCTGCCAAATATCTTTCTGCATCTAACGCTGCTATACAGCCTGTTCCAGCAGCAGTAATAGCTTGACGGTAACTTTTATCAGCTGCATCACCTGCAACAAAAACACCAGCTACATTCGTTTTAGAAGTTCCTGGTTGCTCGTATTTGATGTATCCAACTTCATCTAAGTTGATGTAATCTTTGAAAATATCTGTATTTGGTTTGTGACCAATTGCAACAAAAAATCCAGTACATGGAATCGTTTGTTCTTCGCCTGTTACACTGTTTTTAACCAACGCACCAGTTACTCCCATGTCATTCCCTACTACTTCAACGGTTTGTGTATCGAATAAAATGGTGATGTTTGGTGTGTTTTTTACGCGATCTGCCATGATCTTAGAAGCACGGAATTTATCTGTACGCACCAACATGGTAACTTTTGTACACAATTTAGACAAGTAATGCGCTTCTTCGCAAGCTGAATCTCCAGCACCAACGATTACTGTTTCTTGACCACGGTAGAAAAAACCATCGCAAACAGCGCAAGCAGAAACACCGCCACCACTCAATAGGTATTTTTGTTCTGAAGGTAAACCCAAGTATTTTGCTGAGGCTCCAGTAGAAATAATCACCGTTTCTGCATGAATTTCGTGTCCATCTTCTGTCCAACATTTGTGAATTGGACCACTAAAATCGACTTTCTCGATAAATCCAGCGCGTACATCTGTTTCAAAACGTTTCGCTTGTGCTTCCAGCTGAACCATCATTTCTGGACCTGTAACTCCATCTGGATAACCAGGGAAATTCTCTACTTCGTTGGTTGTTGTTAATTGACCGCCAGGTTGTAATCCAACGTACATCACTGGTTTCATTTCAGCGCGTGCAGCGTATATCGCAGCTGTGTATCCCGCAGGACCTGACCCAATAATTAGGCATTTTATTTTTTCTGCACTCATAATTTGTATAATTTCTA
>JAYSRF010000222.1:0-2964 GCA_043721195.1 Fluviicola sp.
CTTTTATGTTACAATGAGTCTAGCGTTTTATCAACTTCTCCTGGATTAGGAAGCTATGAATGGAGTAATGGAACAGTTGGTCCTTCAGCAATTTCGGTAGAAGAAGCGGGTGATTATTGGGTTACCGTAATGAATAACTATGGGTGCGAAGCTCAATCAGATACCATTCATATAGATTTATCAGCTGCTGCAATTCAACCTACGGTTTCAAACCTTACCGTTTGTCCAGGCTCGAATGCAACCTTATTGGAGAATAGTACATTCACAACTTTGTGGTTTACTTCAAGTGATACGGTATTAGTGGGCACGGGATCCGTATTTCCAGTCTTAACTATTCAATCAGATACCGCATTTTTAGTTGCCTATCAGAATGTTGAATGTCCGCTCGTCTACGATTTGGTTTGGATTTATACGATGGATAGCCTTCCATCTTTTGAGCTAATGGGCGATTCTTTGTTATGTCCGAACGAGAATACAATTTTCACAATTGTTCCATCTACTTTTCAAACCAGTTGGTACAACAATGGAACTTTAGTAGGAAATGGAAGTAGTATAGCTCTCAATCAAACTGTTTTTGCGACAGATTCGCTCATACTAGCAGTCGTTAGCAACAGCTGTTTCTTCAATACATTGACAGAAGAAGTATTCTTAGCTACTCCAGAAACCATTGCAATGACAATAGATTCAATCACTCTTTGCGCATATACCGAAGCCACCTTATCAATCACTGGAAATGTAACAACAATCCAATGGAATGGCAATTTCGGAATGGTAGAAGATCCAACTATTACGATCAGTTCAGCTGTTGGTGATGGTTGGATTTATGCCTCCGCAATAGATAACAATGGCTGTTTAACGAATACCGACAGCACTTTTGTTAATGTATCCAATCTCACTTATTCCTTTTATGACCAATTTGGTAATAGCTGCATGAGCGATACCATTGCTTTTGGTGTTCAAACGACAACTGATAGTTTAATTTGGTCAACTCCAATTGGATTCAATGATACAACTGATTTTTCATTCGCATTATCAGACTCAACTACTGGTTGGTATTACTTGACACAATGGGATGAACTGGGGTGTTTGTATGAAGATTCATTATTCATTGGCGCCAATCAATTACCTGAATTTGATCTTGGAACAGATACCATTGTGTGTTTAAATGACATTTACACCTACTATTTTCCCAATGATAGCAACAGTTATTCATGGGTAGGATTGGGTGCGTTAGAATCTTTCCCTGTAGAAAACAATCAATGGGTTGTGCTTACAGCCACCTCTCCTCAAGGTTGTTTTTTCTCAGATACACTCTTTATCGAAACGGTTGATTGTGAAAATGGCTTGCCAAATGTTATAACTCCAAACAATGATGGGATCAATGATTATTTTATTATTGACGAAGCACCACTTTTCCCCAACAATGAATTGGTAATTGTGAATCGTTGGGGAAATACCATTTTACGTGTGACGGGCTATCAAAATGACTTCAATGGACTTGGTTTAAGCGATGGAACTTATTTCTTTGTGTTTAGAAGAGATCCGGGACGAGAACCCGAATTTAAAAAAGAAGGCTTCATACAGCTTGTTCACTAACTAAGACCGTTGCAAAATTCATTAATTGAGGCGCGATTAAAATTTAATACCGCAGTTTACGCTTGTAAATGAAGAAGTTGAGTTTTTGAAGGGGTTTTGCGCCTGTCTTTAACTGATTTTCGTTTCTTTGTATCCAAATAAATAGCATGAGACAAGTTGCTTGGATTACGGGAGCTTCATCGGGGATAGGAGAAGAATTGTGCAAACAACTTGCAGCGAGTGATTTTCAATTGGTGCTTTCGGCTCGTAGTGAATCGAAATTGGTGGAATTAAAAGCTGCTTTACCAAATAGCGAAATACACCTCGTTATTCCGTTAGACTTAGAGCATTCTGAAGGATTTCAGCAACTTGCACAACACGTTATTGAACAAACTGGACGAATTGATTACTTGTATAATATTGGAGGATTAAGCCAACGTTCTGAAGCATCTGAAACGCCTTTGGCAATTGATCGTCGGATCATGGAAATCAATTATTTTGGAACAGTGGCATTGACAAAAGCAGTTTTACCCTTTATGCAGCAGCAAAAAAGCGGTCATCTGGTTGTGATCTCCAGTATTGCAGGAAAATTTGGTTTTTATTTGCGGTCTGCTTACAGTGCTTCGAAACATGCTTTACACGGTTTTTTTGAAAGTCTCGCTCTTGAAGAGGCAAAAAATAAGATTCATGTGACCATTGCTTGTCCTGGGAAAATCAATACGCCCATTTCGATGAGCGCCTTGGATAAAGAAGGTGCGGCTCATGGTGTGATGGATCACAATCAAGAAACTGGTATGCCCGTTGAAGAATGTGTTTCTATTCTCATTAAAGGTGTTAATCAACACAAACGTGAATTACTGATCGGTAATAAAGAAATCAAAGCAGTTACACTGAAACGATTTTTCCCGAAGTTATTTTGGCGTATTATTGCAAAACAATCAGCAACCTAACTAAACAATCTTACAACTGCATAATTCCCTTTCAAACCAAGATCTTATGAAAAAAACAATCCTTTCATTCTTAGTTCTTATTGCTTTCACATTTAGTGGACTTGCCCAAAATGAACTCAATACCTGTGCCAGCAAGGTTAAAACTGGAAAATTCAAGTCGATTGGGAAAAATGTTGGATCTCAAATTACAAGAACCGAAAATGAGCAGGTTGAATTCATTCTAGAAACGCAATCGACCATTACTTCATCAGTAAAATGGGTGTCAGATACGGAATACATTTTGAAGATCAAAAAATTCTTTAATTGCGAACCAGGACCGCTCAAAAAAGGAGACAAAATTTATGTGAAAATAATTGCTTGTGATGAAACATCTTATACATGTGAGGTGACGTTTGAAGGAAGTATGATTGGTGAAATTGAATACCAGATTCTGCCGAAC
>JAYSRF010000223.1:0-7634 GCA_043721195.1 Fluviicola sp.
CAGCGACCTCATCACCATTCGTTTTGAAGCACCGAAAGCCGAATTGGTGATCTATGATGCGCAAGGAAAACACATTCAATCGCAAAACATTCAATCGGGGGAAGGCATTTCATTGGCAAAATTACAAACGGGGATTTATTTCTTCGAACTCACAACAGGAACTGGTAAAACAGTTAAACGGGTTGTGAAACAATAATTACTTAATTGTTTTTAAATATGAGTAGTAAAATTTTAAAATCATTCCTGACTCTTAGTCTGCTCTTATCATTTCACCAAACTGTCTTGGCGCAAGGAGGAGTTATGGATTCAGGTTTCAATACGGGTATCGGATTTAATGGATATGTAGATGAAATGGTCGTCAGAGCAGATGGTAAATTATTAATTGTAGGTGCTTTTACGGAATACAACGGTATTTCTGTAAATGGAATTGTTTGTTTGAATCCTGACGGGACGGTTTATTCTTCCTTTAATAGTGGGACAGGTTTTTATGAAAGCGTGAATGGTTTCTGTGTTTACACAGTGTGTCTTCAACCAGATGGCAAAATAATAGTTGGAGGAAATTTTACTAGTTATCAAGGTGTTTCGGCTAACGGGATAATTCGTTTAAATGCAAATGGCACTATTGACGCTTCATTTGATTCAGGAACAGGGGTGAATGGCGCACCAGTTGCGGCTGTTCTCCAACCTGATGGAAAAATTATCCTTGTTGGGCAATTTGCAGATTATAATGGTATATCATCATATAATATTATACGTTTAAATAATGATGGGTCAGTCGATACTACTTTTATAAGCGGGCAAGGCTTTTTAAGTACCTGGAGTACAATGGCGTTGGATGCGCTTCTTCAACCAGATGGAAAAATCATTGTTGGTGGAAACTTTGATAATTATAATGGGAGTGCAGTAAATAATGTGGTTCGTCTAAATAGTGATGGAACAATTGACAATGGCTTTACTATTGGAACAGGTATAGAAGGAGCGGTTCGGTGCATTACTCTTAGACCAGATGGCAAAATCTATCTTGCTGGGGAATTTTTTAGTTACAATAGTATAGTTGCAAATAGCATTGTATTACTCAATAATGATGGCACTGTAGACCCAACTTTTAATATCGGTGCTGGAATAGATGCTACCACTGAATTGATAACAGCGTTAACCTTGCAAACAGATGGAAAAATAGTAGTTGGAGGAGAATTTGGTCAATTTAATGGAATCCCAAAACAAGGGATGATTCGCCTTAATCAGGATGGTTCCAACGATACGACT
Source organism: Fluviicola sp. (assembly GCA_043721195.1). Classification (GTDB taxonomy): domain Bacteria; phylum Bacteroidota; class Bacteroidia; order Flavobacteriales_D; family Crocinitomicaceae; genus Fluviicola. The sequence goes on from JAYSRF010000223.1 coordinate 1,267, forward strand.
TTTAACATTGGTTCTGGATTTGATGCATTGGTTTCTTCAATTACCATTCAATCTGATTGCAAGATTTTAGTCTCGGGAGATTACTTGAATTACAATAATAACACGGTTAACAAAATTGTAAGATTGTTGAGTGATATTCCAACTTCAACCATTTTTGCGCTTCCTAGTGATGCAATGAGTTGTGTTGGTAAGTTAGCACTACAGACTAATGGTAGGGCAGATTTCACAGCTGATATAGACGCTAGCATTCCATTTACATATTCTAACTATTTCCTAGTACAAAACCTCTGTCCTGGTGTACACGCGTTGAACGTAGCAGATGCCTGTGGAAACACTACCACTACCACATTTGTAATCCCAATCGATTCCAACTACATCTTCAACAATCCCTTCATTGATTCTATTGCTGTTGATTCGTTGGGTGCAACCATCGAAGATTGTGAAATCTATTACAACAGCATCGATACTGCCTACATTGATTCCATCTTCGCGAATGGAAATACGGTAACAGTGATCTGGAACATTGTTGATTCAAACGGCTCCAATTTTGATACCTCAAGTTATGTGTTGAACAATGGGAATGGCGTTTATTACCTGCAATTGAGTGTGTTTTGCCCTACAAAAGCATTGGGCGATTATTTCACCGTAACCGAAGCCATTTATTTCGAAGACGGGAATATTTCAACAGCTAGCTTAGCGGTTCTGGAAGACGATCTGTTTCAACTTTTCCCTAATCCAACCAACGACCTCATCACCATACGTTTTGAAGCACCAAAAGCCGAATTGGTGATCTATGATGCGCAAGGAAAACACATTCAATCGCAAAACATTCAATCGGGCGAAGTAGTTTCATTAGGACAACTTGAAACAGGCATTTATTTCTTTGAACTCACAATTGGAACTGGTAGAACGGTGAAACGGGTTGTGAAACAATAACGATCGGCTTATAATTAATCTTATCCGCCTTGAGAAATCAGGGCGGATTTTTCATGCCATATTTGATTCGAATCTTCATTTAACAGTAAGGAAAACTGAAGCCAACTAAAAACACTGTACATTTGCACCAAATAACAAAAAATATGATCAAATTTTACCTTTTTCTTGTCAGTTCTGTTCTTTTTGGAGCTAACGCAATGAGCCAAACCTGTAATTTATTCTTTTCAGAGTACCTTGAAGGAGCTTCTAATAACAAAGCCTTAGAGTTTTATAACCCACTAAACGTAACAGTTAATCTTACCGATTACAAAATATACCGCTACAACAATGGTTCACCGACACCTACTGATTCATTATTTCCGCAGGGTACGCTCGCTCCAGGGGCTGTCTTTGTTGCTGGAAATCCATCGGCTATCGCGGCAATATTAAGTGTTTCAGATACGCTCCACACCATTACATTTTTTAACGGTGATGATGCGTTGGAATTACGCTATATTCCAACAAACACGTCATTAGATGTTATCGGAATCATTGGAAATGATCCAGGGGTAAACTGGGTTGTCGGAACGGGTGCTACCAGTGAATTTACGCTTGTTCGAATGTTCGCACATACCGATGGTGAACTGAATTGGGCAATCGCTTCAACAGAATGGGATGTCTATCCTCAAAACACCACCACATTTCTTGGTTCGCATACTGGAGCTTCTTGTTGTACCGTTACAACCTCAAGTCTCTCGTTAAATGCTTGTTCCAGTTATGCATGGGCTGAAAACGGAATGACCTATACCAATTCAGGGAGTTATAATGATACATTAGTTAACGCCAATGGTTGTGATTCAATTATCACACTCAATTTAACGATCATCAATCCTACAACTTCTAGTTTAGCAGTAAGTGCTTGTTCAAGTTATACATGGGCTGAAAATGGAATGACTTATAGCAATTCTGGAAATTATACCGACACCTTAACCAATGCGGCAAGTTGCGATTCAATCATTACCCTCAATTTAACAATCAATAATCCTACAACCTCCAATTTAGCTGTAAGTGCTTGTTCGAGTTATACGTGGACTGAAAACGGAATGACTTATACCAATTCGGGGAGCTATAACGACACCTTGGTTAATGCAGCAAGTTGTGATTCGATCATTACTCTCAATTTAACAATCACTAATCCTACAACTTCCAATTTAGCTGTAACCGCTTGTTTAAGCTATACATGGGCTGAAAATGGAATGACCTATACTAATTCTGGAAGCTACTCAGATACGTTGACAAATGCTGCAAATTGTGATTCGATTATTACCTTAAACTTGACCATTTCAACAACATTGACAACAACAGAAACCATTTCAGCTTGTGATGCCTATACATGGAATACAACTGGAATAACCTATACTAATTCAGGTCAGTATAGTGACACGTTGTCATCGGTTTCAGGATGTGATTCGATTGTAACACTCAACCTCACAATCAGTATCACACCAACGGCCAGTGCAACGGATGATGGTTTGGGAACACTAACTGGTAGTGGAGGAAACCCTGTTCAATGGATTGATTGTTCAACGAATACTGTCATTGCAGGAGCAACAACAACTTTCTCCCCAACATCAAATGGAACTTACGCAATCATTGTTGATAATGGAATTGGTTGTTCAGACACCTCGAATTGCTTGGTGATCGATTATCTTGGTTTGAATGAAAATCATTTGTTAAACGCTAGTATATATCCTAATCCTGCTTCAAATGAAGTGCATATTACTTTTGCTGAATCAGTAGCAACCCTTATTATAGTAGACACACAAGGAAAACTTGTTCAAACGCAAATCATTCAATCTGGTGAAAGCATTTCATTGGCAAAACTGGAAACAGGTATTTATTTCTTCGAACTCACTACAGGAACTGGTAGAACGGTGAAACGGATTGTGAAGCAATAAAAACAACCAATCTTTTTTTAAAACCCCTTGTTGAACGATCAATAAGGGGTTTTTGGTTTAGCCAGGCAACTTTCCAAAACGACAGGCGTCTTTACTCCAAATACCTACGATATGAATACTACAATTTTTCGCACTGCGATACTAGCAGTTTTTTTCTCCTTCATTGGAATGGCCTCTTTCGGGCAAGGATTTATGCTTAATGGACTTACAACCAATTCTAACGCTTTAACCGAATGTGATTCTTCAACCACAATAGCTATTGCTGCCCTTACGGCAGATTCTAACTCAACGGCAGATTTTAACTTAGCATTACTTGGTACTTCTTTTCAAAGTAGCCAGTTTACTGTAACGATTAACTGGGGTGATGGTTCAACAACAACTCATGTGGGCGGTACTTCCAATTCTGGACAAGCAATTTCGTTTAATCCACCAATTGAACATTTTTACAACAACACCGGTAATTATACCATTTTAGTGAATGTGTTAAATCCCCAAAATGGAACAACGGCATCCGATTCTCTTTTCTATAATCAAACGGTCTGTAATGTCTTTTTGTTTTCACAAGTGATGTTGGATTGCGATGCAAATGGCAGTACAGATTCCGTTATCTCAAATGGTGTTATAATTGATTTAATTGGTCAAAATGGCGGTTATGCTTCAGGTGCATTGAATGGTGGTTCTATCACTTACTTTAATTTACAAGAAGGAACGTACACAATCAATGTTAATGCGAACTGGTTAGCTCAAAATGGTTATTCTGCTGGACCTATTACACCTCCAACGATCACTATTTCACCAAATATGTCAACGTTTACTTCACTCATAATCTTGTATTGTGATTCTGCTTCACCTTCTAATAATTTGTGTCTGAGCGGACTTGTATACTGTGACACTGATAGCAATGGTGTTTACTCTGCAGGTGACACTCCGATTAACAATGCGCCTGTTCAAATCATGAATGGCGGTCTATCTTATCTAACGTATACGAATCCGAATGGATATTATGTAATTGATTATTCTGGAACAGTAGGTTCAGCAACAATTATTTCTATTAACCCGAATTGGTTAGCTCAAAATGGCTATACCATGACGAGCAATCCATATACAGTCCTTGCGGCAGATTGTAATAACCAACCAACTGCCAACCTTGCCATTAATTGTAATGGTGGTTATGCAAATCCTACTTATTGTTTTGCGGCAATTGTTTTCTGCGATGCGAATGGAAACAGTATATTCGATAACAATGAATTACCATTAGAAGGCGCACCGATTACGCTATGGATTCAAAATCAATCCATCACTATTTATAGTGATTCCAATGGTTATGCATCGTATTGCGGAAATAACTTTAACTCCAATGTCGTTATTGGGCAAATCAGTCAAGCTTGGTTAACGCAGCATGGGTATTTATCTCCTAATCCTACTGTTACTTTGTTTTCAAATGGTACTTCAACCCCTAATCCTGGTTATTTTACGATCAATTGTGGTGGTTCGCCGAATACCTGTGCGGATTTATGGACAACTGTTACACCTTGGATTGGTTATTATCAAGGAACAACCAATTACATCCATTTGAATTATGGAAATTACGGCCCTGGATCACCTGGTCCTTACACACTAACATTGACGTATCCAGCTGGTGTAACACCCAATTTATCAAGTATCAACAATCCTAATTATACGATTAGCGGAAACACCATTACGTGGACATTGAACAGCAATTTAACGAACTTTTCGTATTCAGATATTATCTCCTTCAATGTTCCGGGAGGAATTGCCAATGGAACGGTTCATCAATTCACATCAACCATTACTCCAACGGGTAATATTACTGATTGTTGTACTTCTAATAACAATGGTTGCTTGGTTCAAATCGTTGGTTCTAGTTATGATCCGAATGATAAAAATGTGGATCATGCCGAACAAATTGCTCCAGCTGTACAAGACGAGTTGACGTATACCATTCGCTTCCAAAATACAGGAACTGCGCCAGCACAAAACATTTATATCTTGGATACGCTAAGTGCAAACTTGGATTGGACAACGTTTGAACTCATTCAAGCAAGTCACGCAATGCACGTTGAAAATCTTGGAAACGGTGTGTTGAGTTTCAACTTTCCACAAATCTGGTTACCAGACAGTACAACAAATGAAGTTGAAAGTCACGGTCAATTGGTTTACCGAATCAAAGAAAACGGTGGAAATACGGAAGGCTCTACCATTTACAATACGGCGTATATTTTCTTCGACTGGAATGATCCTATTGTGACCAATACAACGTACAACATCAATACAACTTTGGGAATCAATGAATCAATGATGAATAGTACTGTTTATCCGAATCCATTCCAAAGTAACCTTACCATTCGTTCAGCGACACAATTGGAAGAGGTGCATTTATTCGATCTTTCTGGAAAAGAATTATTGCAACTTCCTGTTGCCGCCCTTGAGGTAGAGTTGGATTTACAACAATTTGCAAATGGCGTCTATATCTTGCAACTACAAACAGCGAGTGGAATAAGTACCCATCAAGTGGTTAAGAAATAAAACCCACGCACGACTATTACGAAACCCTTTCAGTGATGAGAGGGTTTTTTTATTGTATATCGGTTAGAAGTCTATATAACACCGTTGTAAAATTCATTAATCGAGGCGTGATTAAAATTTAACACCGCAGTTTACGCTTGTAAATGAGGATGTTGAATTTTTGAAGGGGTTTTGCAACGGTCTTTATGTTTGAGTTGTTCTATTGTACCCAAAATCGTTGTTTCAAGGAAGCTTCTTTTGTTGTGAGTTGAATAAACACGATTTCTTTTTCTGTTCTCGTATTCAAGGTTAGTGTACCTTCTTTTAAATAACCCGTAGTCAAAATTGATCCCATTAAATTGTAAACAACAACTTCCGCTTCAGCAAACGAATGATCCTTTATCTGAACAATGTATTCACCCGCAACTCCTGTTGGAATGATTGTAAACAGCGATTCTGCTGAACAATCTACAGAAGTTGTTTTTAGTACAGTCACCTTTCCATTAAAATCTACTTGTTTGAGGCGATAATAATTGATCTTTCCTACTTCAAACTGCTCATCAACGCTGGAATAAAATGATTGTTGGTTGGTGGTTCCACTTCCTGTGATTTTGGCAATTTTTGTATAAAAAACACCATCCACAGAGCGTTCTAATTCGTAGTAATCATTGTTTTCTTCCGAATCACTTGACCAATTAAGGAATACTTTTCTGTTTTCATACTGTGCATTAAATGCATGCAGTTTGACATAAAGTGGAGTAACACAATTGGTTAAATCAACTGCCGAAACCGTTACACATACCGAACGGGAACAGTTGAGGCATTGTGCTGGAGAACTTGGTGTAGAAGCAACAATCGTGTATTCGCCTGCATCGATTACAGGAGTTGTACCACTTGAGTATGAGGTAATTGTTTCAGCAAAACCATTCGGACCGGTAATGGATAAGTTCACACTTCCAGTCATCCCTG
>JAYSRF010000224.1:0-7592 GCA_043721195.1 Fluviicola sp.
ATTTGCGGGAACAATCAATCAAAAAGGAAGTTTTCAATTTAAAGCCGACAAAGTAGGAAGTGAAACAATGCTTTCCAACATTATCAAAATGGTGCAAGACGCGCAAGGAAGTAAAGCTCCTGTGCAAAAATTAGTGGATAAAATAGCAGGTATTTTTGTTCCCGTTGTGATTGGAATCGCCATTCTAGCATTCATTGTTTGGACTATTTTTGGTGGTGAAAATGCCTTTACGCAAGGTTTATTGGCACTTGTAACTGTTTTGGTCATTGCTTGTCCTTGTGCTTTAGGTTTGGCTACGCCTACTGCCATCATGGTTGGTGTGGGCAAAGGAGCAGAAAATGGAATCTTAATCAAAGATGCTGAAAGTTTGGAGTTAGCCAAAAAAGTAACTGTAGTGATCCTCGATAAAACCGGAACCATTACCGAAGGGAAACCTGTTGTAACAAATGATTTTTGGACTGACGAAAATCCTAGATTAAAACAACTACTGTTTAGCATCGAAAAACAATCAGAACATCCATTGGCAGAAGCGGTTATTCACCATTTAAACAATCAACAACCCGTTTCAATTGCAGCATTTGAAAGCATCACGGGGAAAGGAGCAAAAGCTGAGATTGATGGTGAAACGTATTTCATTGGAAATAAAAAGCTCATACAAGAAAATGACATTTTGATTGACAAAACCATTGCTGAAAAAGCCAATCAATGGGAAAATGAAGCCAAAACGGTCATTTGGTTTACGAATACGAAAAAAGTAATCGCGCTACTAGCCATTGCCGACCAAATCAAAGCGACTTCCAAAAAAGCAATTGCAGCTTTGCAAGAATCCGGAATTGAAGTGTACATGCTCACAGGCGACAATGAAATGACGGCCAAAGCGGTTTCAGAACAAGTTGGAATTAAATACTACGAAGCAGAAGTGCTCCCAGAACATAAAGCTGCATTTGTAAAAGAATTGCAAGCACAAGGAAAAGTAGTAGCAATGGTTGGCGATGGTATTAACGATAGCACAGCATTGGCACAAGCTGATGTAAGTATAGCAATGGGCAAAGGAAGCGATATTGCAATGGATGTGGCTAAAATGACCATTATTTCATCTGACCTAACAAAAATTCCTGAAGCAATTCACTTATCAAAATCTACTGTCAGAACCATCAAACAAAACCTCTTTTGGGCATTTATTTATAACCTGATAGGTATTCCAATCGCAGCAGGAATTTTATACCCGATCAACGGTTTCTTACTGAATCCAATGATCGCAGGTGCAGCAATGGCTCTAAGTAGTGTCAGTGTAGTCAGTAATAGTTTGTGGTTGAAGTATAAAAACTAAGCAGCCGTAAATCTTACAAATCAATTCCAAAATACAATAACGTAATTAGTCTGAATGCAAGCGAAATTTGCAGTATAAATTTTAACTAAAATGAACACGAACGATACAATACTAAAATTCAAAACCAACATCAACTGCGGTGGATGTGTGGCAAAAGTAACACCCTTTCTAAACGATGCATCTGGCATTTGTCATTGGGATGTGGACACAACAAACAAAGACAAAATACTTTCTGTACATTCAGAAGGAATTACTCAAGAAGAAGTGATTCAAAAGGTAAAGGAAGCAGGATTTAACATTGAATTATTAACCCAATAAAACAAACAGTCATGAACGTATTATTAAAAATATCCGTTGCCATTTCAGTCGTGCTTTCCATCTCCTCTTGTATGGCTCAAATTCCACACAGTAAAACCGAAAGTGTAAAAATTTATGGTAACTGCGGAATGTGTGAAGAGACCATTGAAACAGCAGGAAATGTAAAGAAAGTTGCTCAAGTAGACTGGAACAAAGACAGCAAAATGGCAACAATAACCTACGACAGTACGAAAACAAATCAAGATGCAATTTTGAAACGTATTGCGTTGGCAGGTTATGATAGCGACAAATTCCTGGCTCCAGATGATGTGTATGACAAACTTGCAGGATGTTGCCAATATGAAAGAGCGAACAAAACGGCAATTGCTACCACCACTGTTGTAGAAGATCATTCAATAAACAATCAAGAAACAATTGTTGAACAGCAGCAAGAAGTCAATCAACTGATAGCGCTTTTCGACAACTACTTTGGTTTAAAAGACGCGTTGATAAAATCGGATGGAAAAGTAGCTTCATCATCGGCAAAAAACTTGCTTGAGAAAATCAATGCCGTAAAAATGGATCAACTCTCAACTGAAGAACACACTGTTTGGATGAAGGTGTTGAGCAGTGTAAAATCAAACACGGATAAAATTGCTGCTACGACTAATGTCGAAAAACAGCGTGTCGCTTTTATGGCTTTGTCAGCAAACTTCTATGATTTGCTCCAAGTCAGCAAACAAGAGTATGCGATCTATTACCAAAATTGCCCCATGTACAATGATGGCAAAGGAGCAAATTGGTTGAGTAAAGAAAACGCCGTGAAAAATCCTTACTACGGATCACAAATGTTGACCTGTGGTAAAACAGTAGAAACAATTAAATAAGCTTCGATTTGGCGTAATCGACAACGGTTACGCCATTTTTTTAATGCAACAAATGAAAATATTAACATGATCCGTCAAAACATTCTTTCAAAAAAAGTACTGTCGATAGTGTTGTTGCTATTGATAAGTACTACAATTTTCGCTCAAAAAACAGTTCGATACGACCTTTATGTAACAGACACATTGGTCAACTTTACAGGAAAAACAAAAAGAGCTATTGCTGTAAATGGACAAATTCCTATGCCAACACTCATTTTTACAGAAGGAGACACGGCAGAAATCCACGTACACAATCAGCTAAAAGAAAGCACATCACTGCATTGGCATGGATTGTTTTTACCCAACAAAGAAGATGGTGTACCCAATCTTACACAAATGCCTATTGAGCCGAATACAACGCATATTTATCGTTTCCCAATCATTCAAAACGGCACACATTGGTATCACAGCCACTCGGGATTACAGGAACAAATTGGCATGTATGGAAATTTCGTGATGCTGAAAAAACAAGACGACCCAACCTTTCGAAAAGGGATTGATGATTTGCCAACAGTTCCCATTGTATTGAGTGAGTGGACAGATTACAAACCGGAAAATGTTCACCGAATGTTACACAACGCCACCGACTGGTTTGCCCTCAAAAAAAATGCAACCCAAAGTTATACGGAAGCCATAAAAGCAGGACATTTTAAAACCAAACTATTAAATGAATGGAAACGCATGTTGGCAATGGATGTGAGTGATGTGTATTATGATAAAATCTTGATGAATGGAAATCCACTTTCAGCAATTACAAGCATTGATGGAAAAGAATTGAAAGCGGGCGACAAAGTTCGTCTTAGGATTTCAAACGGTGGAGCTTCATCTTACTTTTGGCTAACTTATGCAGGTGGTAAAATTACGGTTGTTGCCAACGATGGAAATGATGTTGAACCTGTTGAAGTAGATCGATTAATCATTGCAGTATCTGAAACCTATGATATTATCGTTACCATTCCAGCCGAAAATACTGCGTACGAATTTTTAGCAACCACCGAAGACAGAACCAATTCAGCGTCTTATTATATTGGAAACGGCATCAAGCAATTGAAATCTCCCCAACCACGATTAAAGTATTTTGAGGGGATGAAAATGATGAACGATATGATGAAAATGAATGGCGATTTAGACGATATGGGAATGGCTATGAGTTTAAATCAAATGGATATGAATGTAGTCATGTATCCTGAGATCACAGGCGATGCTACAGTAAAACAAGATGATAAAGATCCCAACCGCTACAATGCAAATGCGTTGGCAGATCTAGTTACGTTGAATTACGCAATGCTGAAATCAACCACAAAAACGGAGCTTCCAACAGCAGCTCCAGTAAAGGAATTGCGTTTTGAGCTTACGGGGAATATGAATCGTTATGTATGGAGCATGGATAACAAAGTAATTTCCGAAACAGACAAAATTTTAGTTAAAAAAGGCGAGAACGTGCGCATTGTTATCTACAACGGATCTATGATGCGTCACCCAATGCACCTACACGGACACGATTTTAGATTGGTCAACGGACAAGATGAATTCGCTCCTTTAAAAAATGTGGTGGACATCATGCCCATGGAAACCGACACCTTGGAATTTAATGCGAATGCGGAAGGCGACTGGTTTTTTCATTGCCACATACTTTACCACATGATGAGCGGTATGGGAAGAGTTTTTACGTATGAAAATCAAGCACCAAATCCGCTGATACCAAATCCGAAATTGGCACAACGCAAACTGTTTGCTGATGATCGAAAACCGCATTTTATGGCAGACAACGACTTTGCCACAAATGGAAACGATGGAATGGCAATGTTCCAAAACACCCGTTGGAGCCTTGGCACAGAATGGCGGTTAGGCTACAGCGATATGCACGGCTATGAAACCGAAACACATCTAGGACGTTACATTGGAAAAATGCAATGGCTGATGCCTTTCATTGGTTTCGATTGGCGTTATCGAATGATGGGAATTGATGAACATGAAGAAAATTTATTCAAACAAGTGAATAAAAAAGACAATAGAACCGCTGTAAGTTTGGGATTTATGTACACGCTTCCACTGTTAATCAATTTTCAGGCAGAAGTGTACCACGATGGCATTGTTCGACTTTCACTCATGCGAGAAGATATCCCGATTACAAAAAGATTGAGAGCTGGTTTTATGGTGAACACAGACAAGGAATACATGGTTGATTTACGGTACATTCTAACCAAAAACATGGGAATTAGAACGCACTACGATAGTGATATGGGTTTTGGAGTTGGACTGATTTTGAATTATTGAGTCGTGCCTATTTCCTTGCGGAATTAAAAAGGGCACAATCCTCATTAAAAATAAATGTCAATCACAGCTGTCTAGCACAAAAAAACCATGTGCAATAGACCCTATTCCAAGCCATAATAGGCATTTAACACCCGTTTATCTTTGATTTTCTGTATTAACACGATAGAAATTCAATATCAATTTTAACCACATAAGGACACATAGAAAACATAGAATGCACTATGTTATCTATCTTATCTATGTGGTTAATTTTAATAAAATTTAAAGGTTAATTGATATAAATAAGTAAAAATTGAATTTCCAATAGCTTATCCTAATAGACATTTTCCCTGGCAATTAAATTCATAGAAAAACAGTACTATTGTAGTCAATACTTAACTCAATGTCTAGAAATATCAATCAACAAGAATCCATGCGCCTTGCCGCAAAAAGATTGCAGCGAAAAAAAGAAAAAGAAGAACGCGAGGACAGGGAATTTTATGAGCGTATTACCTCTGGAATGCAATGGCTCATCTTTAAAATAATTGTTGTTTTCTGTACATTGATGTTGTTGGTTTCTACAATCGAGGTTCTCGTTGATGGCCCAACAAAAAAACTATCGGAAAAATCCTGGGAAATTGATCGTGACTGGGAATATTTGTGGCACAAGGTGCTAAATGTGGAAGGCTATATGTTTACTCCAACAATTGCAGACTGGAGTGAACGTGCGGAAAACAGTCTTGAAATGACCTACACGCCAATTTTTAGAACGGGAAAGAAGTTGAGTTATGACATTAAATCCGAGAATACCATCACAAGAAGGCAAGAAGAAATCAGACAGCAATCCATCTTTACATGGTTTCCTACCTTTCAACTTTTTCTATTGATTCCCCTCATCACCTTCATTTTTAAACGACAAAGCGCCTGGTTTAACTTTGCACGAATTGCATCGATGGTCTTTGTTTTCCCAGGTACATTGCTGGTGATCTATTTCGCATTGTTGTAATAACTTGAAGAGTTCCAGAGCTACATCAATTCTTAAAACTGATAAATTATTCTCCACCAAAAATGTGTGAATGATGTGACTTATTTGTAAAGTTATGTAATACCTTCCTGTTGAATCGCACACACCTTTGGCACATTGTGAAAAATCATTCACGATGTAAACTAACATAACATGAACCCTTTAAAAAGTTGTATTGATGCGTGTTTAGCGTGTTTGGTGACGTGCGAAAAGTGCATCTCGGATTGTATTAAAAACGGCAATCAAGACTGCATTTCATTGTGTCGTGATTGTGCTGATATCTGCGCGTTATGTGCGCGATTTGAGGCAAGAGGTTCTGCATACACACACGAATTACACGCTTTATGTGCTGAAATTTGTACAGCCTGTGCAGAAGAATGCGCAAAACACGCCGCTCATCATGCAAGTTGCAAAGCGTGTGCTGAGGCTTGCGAAAAATGTGCGGAAATGTGCAAAGAACTTGCTTCCCATAAAGCATAATTCTATTTCAAATAATTAATGGAGCACATGAAGTATTGCTTGTTTAATTACATTAATATCCGAGAAAATATTCTAATAGTTTGAGAGAAAATCAATTATGAATTAAGATGCAAACGAGGATTTTCGTTAATGGGCTTCCTTTTTGTTTTCACTAGATTTGAAATAGAAGGATGACGCCTTTTGTACGGAGAAAGTGAATGCAGTGGAATTCGGGAACCGTAAGGAAGCCCGTCGCGACGGGATCGCCGAAACGGTCGCAATTCCACAATTGGAACGCATTGACGGACAAACAGCGTCGAGTTTTCTTTTGCTTACTTTTCTTTTGCGGAAAAAGAAAAGTAAGGTTAATTAATAAGTGATAACTCCTATATTTATGGAACAAACAGTTTGTTTGAATCCAACATGAGTTCTTGACGAACTTCAGTTCAAAGCAAGTTAACACGACATATAAATAAACATCATTTTAAAATAAAGCACATGGACACTAATCAAAAAGGGAAATGCCCCGTAATGCACGGAGCGAATACTGAAACAGCTGATTCCGTTATGAATTGGTGGCCAAATTCACTGAATCTGGACATTTTACATCAGCAGGACACAAAAACAAATCCCCTTGGAGAGTATTTTAACTATGCAGAAGCATTCAAAAAGCTGGATCTTGAAGCAGTAAAAAGTGACCTTAAACAACTAATGACCGAAAGTCAGGACTGGTGGCCAGCCGATTGGGGACATTACGGTGGATTAATGATTCGCATGGCTTGGCATAGTGCAGGAACCTATCGTATCGCTGACGGTCGTGGCGGAAGTAACACTGGTAACCAACGATTTGCTCCACTTAACAGTTGGCCTGACAATGTAAACCTGGATAAGGCACGGAGACTTTTGTGGCCTATCAAGAAAAAATACGGCAACAACCTCTCCTGGGCAGACTTATTCATTTTAGCCGGTAATATGGCTTACGAATCTATGGGATTCAAAACATTCGGATTTGCAGGTGGTCGAGAAGATATTTGGCATCCAGAAAAAGATGTTTACTGGGGTGCAGAAAAAGAATGGCTTGGAAAATCACGATACGCAAACAATTCCGACAGTGAATCTCTTGAAAACCCGTTAGCAGCAGTACAAATGGGATTAGTTTACATTAACCCAGAAGGTGTTGATGGAATACAAGACCCATTGAAAACGGCAAATGACATGCGCACCACGTTTAAGCGGATGGCAATGAATGATGAGGAAACCGTTGCATTAACCGCAGGTGGACATACAGTTGGTAAAACTC
>JAYSRF010000225.1:0-7590 GCA_043721195.1 Fluviicola sp.
AAAGCAAAATGTTTTTCGACAGGTCGTTTTCTCCTGTAATTCCATAAAAAACATTCAGCAGCTTTTCATTGAAAGAAACACAGAGGCTCCTTTCACCTCCGGTTTCGTTCGTGTTTCCACGAAACTCAATACAAGTTTCTTTTGAATTTGTAGTCATTCACTTTTTGTTAATAGCGGTTTTAATATTTATTCTCGAAATCAGACTTTAGCAATCTATAAAAGCCTATTAACTGACCTTCTTCCCAATATTGATCAATCATCTTAAATCCTAATTTGATCAATACATTTACAGATCCATGATGTCTTAATTCTGCAGAAGCATATACTTCTGAAATTTTTAGTGTTTCAAAGCCATCTTTCAGGCATATTATGGATGATTCAGTAGCAAAACCCTGTCCCCAGTACTTCTTTAAAAATCGATAACCTAAATCATAAAAATTTGTTACTCCACAAACATCAAACGGATAATACTTTAAGCCACACCATCCCATAAACTCAGAGGTAGCCTTGTCAATAACTGCCAATCTTGCCGTTTTGTATTTTTCATACTCACGAATCAATAATTCGATTCGGACTTTGGATTCCTCTATATTTTGAATCGGTGGAATTCCAATGTATTCTAAAATATCCTTGTCATTATCCAGCTTAAAGAAAGCGTCCAGATCGTTCATGTTTATATGTCTTAATAACAATCTATTACTCATCTTTTTTATGCGATTTTCAAATTTTTAATAAAGCTTTGGAAGCGTAACTGATATTCCTCTGGAGCCGAAAAAAAATGGATATGATCTCCCTGATCACTTAGAAGTAATTCAGATTTTTGGATGAGCTGATTCATTTCTACAGATCCTAACGGATGTGCAGTTATATCCTTATTACTTGTTACAATCAATGTATCTTGAACCATTTTTTTTGCAATTGTTCGGATATCAATCTGGATAAATTCGGATATGATTCTTACAAAATGATTAAACGTATTCAAAGTAGTATATGGGTATAAGATCAAGGGTAAAATTTGAAAGGAATATTCTTCCAATAGCTTATTTAATGATTTTGGATTAAACATTATATGTCTATAAAATGATAAATCCGTTTGCTTTTCAGCGATTTTAATCATTGCGTAAAAATTCTGCTGAATGAATGTTAATTTTTCTGGTTCAAGATGGTAATCTCCATGCCAAAGACTTACTGATTTTGTTTCTTTTTCGAATTTTTCAGCAATCAGCAATGATAAGTTAGCGCCTTGGCATACGCCAAAAACATGAAAAGATGTAAGACTCAATTTTTCAATTATCAGACTAATATCATTTAGTTGCCGATTAATAGTAAGATCAATAGTGCTATTATTTACTGTAGGTAAAAACATTCCTATTGTTTCCCAACAAATAATGCGGAAGTCTTTTACAAGTAAATTGATCCATTTTTTCATTATTAAATGCGGCGTTCCAATAGGCAAAACAATCAATAGCGCATTATCCGTAGCATTTCCCCATTCATAGACATTCAAAAGGTCATTTTCACTAAGATGAAAAGAATGAATTTTTTTTAATGTTTCAAAGTCTGATTCCTTCTCGTCATCCGTATATTGAATACTTCCGTTTGATACACCCTCTAGATAAAGATTGATCATTTTATCAATGAACCCCACGTTACTTTCCATCTCATTAATAAATTCAATGCTATTATTCGAGACAAAAGTTAAAGGCAGCAAATTCCTATATTCTTCCAGGATTTGAATTTTATCTTCCTGTAAGAGCAGCATTGGTAATAAAGAATCAAAAAAAACTTTCATAAGTAAAATGACTGCTTGTTTTTAAAGACAAGCAGTCTGAAACAAGGTTAATAAACATTGATCTTGTTGCTCCCTTTACCAGATACAACAACAGTTTTAAAATTTTTAAGTGAAATCGTACCTCCAAATTCATTCAGTTCGGTTAAACCTTCGTAGACATTTACTGAATCTGGAACATATCTTGAGACAAAGCCCAATCTAAAATCATCTGTAAGTCCCTTATGAGAATTTGAAGCATGCATCAATGTTGACCAGAAAATAATAAACTCTCCTGCTTTCATTTCAACAGATACAGCTTTCGATTCATCCGGAACCCAATTCGGATCTTTTTGAAGTGTTTTGTAGTTATAACCGAAAAAACCTTCTGTTTCTGCATTTTCCGGATTGTACTCCATAACCAACGTTTCATCATAAAACATTTCTTCCTGTGTTCCAGGAATAAATTTTAAACACGCTGTATCTATTGTAGTATCCTTAAAAGCTGTCCATACTGTTATTGTTCCTCCGTATTCTGAATTTTGAGGCCATTTTAGTAAAGGAACTCCGCCTGTATTAGCAAAAGTATCAGCTTGATGCCATTCAGTACCTGAATCTCCTGGATATTTTGGAAACCATTCACTTCTCCAGCAAATAATATCATTTCCCAGAACATTAGTTAACTTATCTACAATTTCAGCTTTTCCGACATGTTGTTTAAGGAACTCTACATCTAAATGGCGATCATAATTTCCGATATTATTGATACTTGATACAGCATTGTCTATTTCATAAATCGCATTGGATCTGTCCAATATCGTATACCTCAATTTTTTCCAAATGGCATCCATTTCTTCTTTTTCATACAATTTAAAAGGTCCAGCAAATCCGTTATTCTTAAAATCCTTTAACTCTTGTTCTGAAAATGTATGCTTTCTTTCTTTATTCATCTTGGCTTAGGTTGATTTATATTCGATTATTAGGGTTTCTGTTTGTTCCAGCGACTTCCACAGTTTTATATTTTTTCAGTGAAATTTCACCTCCAAACTCCTTCAAAACTTCTGGATTTCCAGGATAAACATCTACATAATCCGGAACATATCTTGATACATAAGCTAATCTCATTTGATCCGTTTTACCCAAATGAGGGTTCGATGAATGCATCAAAGTAGACCAAAAGATGATGAACTCGCCGGCTTTCATTTCAACAGATACTGCTTTTGATTCATCTGGAACCCAATCAGGATCTTTCTGCAAGCTTCTGAAATCATAGCCAAAAAATCCATCGTTTGCGATTGTCGGATTGTATTTTATTCCAATTTTTTCATCGAAATAAAGTTCATTATGTGTTCCTGGCATGAATTTCATGCATGCAGTTTCAACCGTAGTATCAGTTAATGCAGTCCACACAGTTAATGTCCCGCCAAAATCAGCTTTTTCAGGCCAAACCAATAACGGTTCTCCATTGGAAAATTCAAATGTATCAACCTGGTGCCAGATTGTTCCTTTATCACCCGGATATTTTGGAAACCACTCGCTTCTCCAGCACAAAATGTTTTCACCAAACATTCCCTTCAGCTTATCAACAATAATAGGATTCTTTACGTGTTCATTCAAAAATGGGATGTCAAGATGCCTGTCATAATTCGAAATGTTATTGATAGTCGACACTGCATCATCCATTTTATAGGCAGCATTGGTTCTGTCAAGTAAAGAATATCTTAATTTTTTCAGCTTTTCAGCCATTTCCTCTTGCTCATAGAGTTTGAAAGGACCAATAAACCCATTATCTCTAAACTGTTGAAGTTCTTCCGTAGATAACGAAAAATCTTTCTTGATTTCATTTTCTTTAATCATTATTTTAGTTTGTTAGTTAATAGTTCAGTATATATATTCAGGTTTAATCCTTCACTAAATTCAACGATGTTGATATCTACATCGTATTTCTTCTTCGTTACCTCAAGAAGTTTAATCATTGATAAAGAAGTTCCACCGATATCGAAAAAATCATCGTTTGGTGAAAAGTTCTTATTTCCTAAAATTTCGATCCATAATGTCTCCAATTCTTTTTTCATTTGTTCGTTATTCATATTTGTTGTTATTTTAAGTTACGTGTTTATTAGCTGATCAAAATCAATTTTGAAGTTATTGGTTAATGGTATGTCGTTGACGATTTTGTATTCATCTGGCAACATATAAAAGGGTAATTTTTTTGCTATTGAATCTTTGATCTTCTCAATAACTGTTTCATCAGAATCATTAGTATGAGTTTGTAAAAAGCAGATTATCCGTTTGCCTGTATCTGACTCAATCACATTTACAATTGCCCTTTTTATTTCCGGATTCTCATTGATCGATTGTTCAATTTCATCCAATTCGATTCGATATCCATTAAATTTTATTTGCTTGTCTTTTCTGCATAAGTAAAAGAGAAAACCATTTTCTCTGAATGCGAAATCACCCGTCCGATAGTATCTTGTCGGTTTGGAAGAAAGAGAGTTTGTCAGAAGTACAAATTTCTCATCGGTTAAGACTTCATTATTGATATATTTTGATGCAACGCCATAACCTGAAATCAGTATTTCTCCAGTATCAGCAACTGTGTTTTCATCATCGATCAGAACAATTTCAGACCCAGGTAAGGAAATACCGATCGGGCTCAATTTTGTGTTTTGAAAATCGGATTCGCTTAATTCCTTATAGGTTGTAAAAACAGTGCCTTCGGTTACGCCATAAATATTCAATAATTTTGTTCCCCATCCGTTCGTTTCTATCCAAATGCGAATATCATCAATCATTAATTTTTCTCCTCCAAAAAACGCATAACGCAATTTGTCCAGTTTATAATCGAATGAGGCTGAAACTTGAGCAAGCCTAATAAATGCAGCTGTAGTTTGATTTAAAACCGTAACAGAATGATCATTCAAAAACTTATAAAATCGTGGCGGATTTTTAGCAACCGCTCTGGGAACTAAAATAACTTTTCCACCCAAAAACAGGCCTCCGAAACATTCCCAAACAGAAAAGTCAAAAGCAAACGAATGAAAAACAGTCCAAATATCTTTCTCAGAAAAATCAAATACTTTACTCGCATTCTTAAACAAGCTGATCACATTACTATGTTCAACAACTACCCCTTTGGGATTACCAGTTGTACCAGAAGTAAATATGATATACGCATTTTTAGATTTCTTTCGAACAGTCTCCGTTTTTATCTCACTTGAGTGAGTTTCATTGAGTAGATCTTCCATGTTGAACGAATCAACATGTGTAAATGAGCATTCTCTGTTTGTTATAACGAAATCTATTTCTGCTTCACGCATACAATATTCTATTCGTTCCAACGGGTTTATCGGATCCAATGGCACATAGGCATGCCCTGATTTCAAGACAGCCAATATACAGATCAACATCTCCAATGACTTATCCATATAGATACCGATGTATTCGGAATTTCCATCCTTTTTTATGCTGAGTATTTTATCTGACAATCTATCAGATATTGCAGCCAAATCCGCGTAAGTAATCTTCTGATTCTCAAATTCTACAGCGATTTTAAGTGGATAAAGCTTTGCGCTCTTTTCGAAAACTTCCTCTATTCTCATACAATTAGTTTTTATTCGTTTGGAGTTGTTCTATTTCGCATAAGGATTTTATCGTCATGGAGTTATAAAAATCATTTACACTGATCTCCATATCAAGCCGCTCTTTTAAGGATTGTATCAATACTAGGCACTGCAAACTTTTCCCTCCTAATTCAAAGAAATCTTTATCAATGTCAATATCGTTTACATTCAAATTCAAGACATTTGCCCAAACTTCTTTAACCGATTCGAATCGTGGAATGCTATTTTTATTTGAATAAACACTATCATCGGGCGATTCTTTTTGTACTTCTTCCATTGTCTCGGAAAAAACATATTCGTCTAAGGATCCTATTTTCTGGTTGGATCCATTTGACAAACCATTAATCGTTACTAAAAAAGATTCCAGTATTTCTTTTGCTCTTTTTTCGGTGAACATGCTTGTTGAATACTCTAAATCCAACATCACACCATCTTTTAAAACGGAGAAATTAAAAGCTATATGAAATTTTGAGGATAACTTGTACGGATAAAAGTATTCTTCTATAAAACGATCCTCTTTACTAGAGTTTTCTTGCCAGGGATTCTGAAATCCCATAGTCACTTCAAAAAAAGGATTTCGGTTTTTAGTGTAGTCCAAATCAATGGCGGAGCCAATTTCGTTGATGGGATAAAACCCGTGAACAAACCCTTCGATGATTGTTTTTTTAATCTGCTTAAGGAATGAATCAATACTTGTATCATCGTTTAAATTTGACCTTAATGCGATAGTGTTCGTATAAATGCCTATTTGGTCTAAAATATCCTCATCTTCTCTTCCCAATACAGGAGTACCAACGATGATATCTTCAACCTTTGAATGCTTATACAATAAGATTTTAATGGCTGCTAAAAAGCCCATGAACAGCGTACAATGGTTCTTTTCCAGTAAGACTTTAAAGTCCTCGAGCTCATCATTAGGAATAAAGTGCTCGATTCTATTTCCTTTGAAAGATCTTTTATTTCCCAGTTCAAACGAGTAAGGCAGCTTATCAAAACAACGCATTCCCTCTAATTGATTCAGCCAGTATTTTTTATCGGTTAATGCATCATTTTTAATTAGTCTGTTTTGTTCCCATACGGCAAAATCCTTGTATTGATATTTAAGCACTTTGAAATCGAGTGGTTTTCCAGTCACCAGCATTTCATAACACTGTATCAACTCTTTCGCAAAAATATTTAAAGACCAGGCATCCGTTATAATATGATGCATTACAAGCGTAAAGACAGTTTCATTTTTCCCTGTTTGAAAACAACCTATTCGAAATAGATAGCCTTCAGAAAATTTAAATTCTTCGTCTTTGAGTTTTGCGATCTCATTATTCAGCGATTGAATAAGATCCTTCTCATTTTCAATATTTTTGAAGCTTAACTTAATTTTTGACCAGTCAAAATCCAGAATATACTGAAATAAATCTTTTCCATTTTTAAACCGAAAAGTTGTTCTCAAAATCTCATGTCTCTTAACTATATTTTCAATAACAGACTTTAATAGATCTTCTTCTAAACGATACTGTATTTTAAATGAACATGATTCATTGTAAGCGATACTACCTCCTTCAAACTGAGAATCAAAATAGACTTGATGTTGTCTTGAAGATAAAGGGTATTCCTCCCGTAAATCCGCATGGGTTATACCTAATTTTTTTGGCACAAAATCTTTCGGATTCTCTATCATTAGAATTAAACTTCGTAATTCAGAATGATCAAATAGTTTTTCGATTGGAATATCAATATCTAATCGTTTTTTAATCTTCATTTTTACAAGCGCAATACCAATCGAGTCCCCTCCTAATTCAAAAAAATCGCTCGTAAATAAAATTGGCTTTTTAAAGATCTCACGCCAGATGTCAGCAATCGGATGATTATAATGTTCCTCATTAGCTTTTTCATTACCTTGAAAAGCAGATCTGATTTCCTTCCAATCTACTTTTTCATTTAAGGTCAATGGAATTTCAGCACAAAATATTATAGTATATGAAATGGTTGTTAGTTGCTCAGTGATCCGATCTCTTATTATTTTATCAGAGAGATCTTGTTTGCTTTTTTTGACTGCGAGGATTAACCCATCTGTTTCATGAAACAATGCAGCAATATTATTAACCCCTTCAATCTTTTGAATCCGGTTGATGATGTCTGTTAATTCAACCCGGAAACCATTAATCTTCAATTGATCATCCTTTCTTCCCAAGAAATAAG
>JAYSRF010000226.1:0-22254 GCA_043721195.1 Fluviicola sp.
CCTTACTTTTCTTTTTCCGCAAAAGAAAAGTAAGCAAAAGAAAACTCGACGCTGTTTGTCCGTCAATGCGCTCCATTTGTGGAATTGCGACCGTTTCGGCGATCCCGACGTGGCGGGCTTCCTCACAGTTCCCGCATTCCACTGCATTTCACTTTTTCCGTTCAAAAGGCGTCATCCATCTATTTCAAATTTCGTGAAAATAAGAAGGAAGCCCACAACCTAAAATCCTCACTTACATCCCAACTCATTATTGGGTTTCGTTCTAATTTTAGATTATTCTTCAAACATTAATGGATTAAATTTTTTTCTAAAACAATGAAATCGTAATTCCAAATGCGATTGGTTGCAAGGATGTACTTTTATCCGATTTGAATTGTTTTGTCAAGGTATAACTAGCAAATAATGCCCAGTTTCGAATGCCAATACGCGCATGAATTCCATAAAACAGCGGATCGTTATCAAAAAACGATTGATCTTTCACTACTATTTTTTTATCGTTTGACCACGTTTTTGTAAATGTCTGGACTCTGTAACCAATAAAACCACCTAAATGAAATTTGAGGTGTCGCCATTTTTTCATACGAAAACGCAATTCTAGTGGTACAGCAAAAGCATGACTTCCAAAAACAGATCGATCATAACTGGTTTGCGTATCATTGAATAACACCCAATTCGTTGAGCGATTGATCGAATCACGCACCATCGCACCATCGTAACTAACGCGTTGATAACGATAAGACACTCCAATTCCGATTGCAACACCATTTCCTTCATTGAGCGGAAGATCCCACATACCGTTGATATTGCAACCAATAGAATTGGGTTTTACCAAAAACAATGCTGAATCATTGACCCAATCGTTGTAGGTAAGATCGATCATCAACCGATCGTATTTGCGGGGTTTTCCTTCTTTTGCTGGTCGCCAACCAGTATTATACCACAAAAAACCTGGTCTAAACCGTGAAGCTATTCCAGGATCTTTTCCGTCGTATTGAGCGAAAACTGGAAGTGCCAATAAGAGGCAAATAAGGAGACTAATGGGTTTCATTCTTCGTTCGGTTTTGTTCCCAATTCCAAGCATTTTTTACTGCTTGATCAATCGTTCGTGTTGCTTTCCAATTCATTTTTTCTTCCGCAAACTTAGTTTCTGCGAAAATTTCAGCCACATCGCCTGCTCTTTTCGGCCCGAACTTCCAATTCAATTGGTTGCCTGTAGCACTTTCAAAAGCTGCAATCAATTCCAAAACTGAAGTTCCTTTCCCAGTTCCGATATTGAAAACCTCCAAGTTACTAAATTGATCGATGTGTTTCAAAGCGGCTATGTGTGCTTCTGCCAAATCTGATACATGCACATAATCCCGAATACATGTTCCATCTGGAGTGGGATAATCAGCTCCAAAAACGGTCAATTCAGGAAGGATCCCACAGGCAGTTTGAGTCATATACGGCAATATATTGTTGGGAACTCCTTGTGGGAATTCACCTATTTTACCACTTTCATGCGCACCAATTGGGTTGAAATAACGCAGCAATACTACTTTCAGATTCTTATTTGATTCTACAACATCCCGCAGAATTTGTTCCGCCATCCATTTGCTCCAACCATAGGGAGAATTGGGAGTTCCTAATGGTGTTTGCTCGTCTACTTTTGTGATACCAACTGGTGTTCCGTAAACGGTACATGAAGATGAAAACACCAATTTATCCACGTTAAATCGCTCCATCACTTTTAGCAATTGGATCAAACTAGTTATGTTGTTGTGGTAATAAGCAATTGGATTTTTAACGGATTCACCAACTGCTTTAAATGCAGCAAAATGGATCACTCCTGCAAAAGTATGTTTTTCAAATAGCTGTTGTAAAATAGTCGCATCATTACAATCTCCTTCTTCGATAAGAACTGTTTTACCTGTGATTTCTTCTATCAATTCAATGACAACACGGTGAGAATTACTGTAATTATCTAGTATAACAGGTTCATAACCTTGATTGATTAATTCAATCACAGTATGTGAGCCGATATAACCAGCTCCACCAGTAACAAGAATTTTTTTGATTGAGTTCATATTTCGCATTAAAGATAATGGAATCAGAATGAATCGCTATTATTTTTTTAGCAGTGACAATACCGCTCGTAGATCTATAATTCGAAGTGAAAAAGTCCAAATAAACCAAACAATCATCAAACTTGGGATCCAATAAAACAAGTCCAGTTCAAAGTGCTTTTCCAAAAACAGCATGATCATCATGGCGATTGCCAAACTTGCTAATTTGAGCCAAGCTCCATTTTCAAGTCGTTCTTTCATGGAATACCGAACCACCAACCATTGCAATGTACAGCAAACAAGCTGGCTACACATGGAAGCGATTGCAGCACCAACAGCTCCGTAAATTGGAACAAGAATGATATTTAGGGTTATGGTGATCAATAAAGTAATGAATGCAATTTTATTGAGTTGTCGAAGATTGCCATTGGCGGTTAATAAGGTACCAAAAACAATTGTAAAACACATGGGCAGGAACGTAATCGACAAGAAAATCCACGATTGAAAAGAAACCGTTGTTGCATCTTTATACAAGGCATTGAACAGCGGTTCCAAACTGCCAATTGATAGGGCAATCATTAACAATCCACCACTGATTAATAAGTTAAAAGCGTTCGTCATGATGCCAGAAACGCTGCTTTTTTCTTTGATCAAACGAGAAAAAATGGGCAATAAAATTCCGCCAAATAAAACACCAAACATCCAACAGGCATCTAAAAGTCGGTAACCGTGCATGTAATATCCTACCTGTCGGTTTCCATCTGGATGCAAGGTATTGATGAAGACAGAATCTAATTTAGCATTGAGCATCATTAGAATCACTAACAACGCAAAAGGGAAGGATTGCTTGAAAATGGCTCTGAAAAAGACGGAATTCCATTTCCATTTCGGGAATTCGACCATTGAAACATAGACGAATCCAGCAATTACTAGAGAAGTAATAGAAGAAGTGAGAAAAATACCCACAAACAATCCAAGAGTTACTGGACCAAAAAAGGAGGTGTAAAGTACGATGATACCTAAACAGAGGTACACCAACCGTTCAATCACAGACAAGGTTGCATCCATTGAAAATCGCATCAAGCCACCTGTGTATGCTCGTACATAATTGACTGAATTGATACTGATTTGATGTAAAATCAATAATCCCAATAACCACCAATAACTGAGCGGCAATTGAAAGATGAGAAACATGACACTTGTCCAAATAATATAAATCCCAGTAAGAGCTACACGAAAAGTAAACAACTGATGACTGTATTGGCGCACTAAATGCGGGTGTTGTGCAATCAATCGTGTCATGTAATTGGTGATTCCCATATCCAGAATCATGGAAAACAAGAACGTAGTATTGAGAAATGTTTGAAAAATACCGTAGGTTTCGGAACCAAGTCTATTTTGCATGACAACATCGACACCAAAGATCGTTGCGGGTTTAACCAATAAATTGAGTAAAAGAGTTATTCCGAGACCTTTAAGGAAAATTTGCTGCATGCGAGGGGTGCTATTCAGCTACGAAGATAAAGTTCTGCGTTTGATGTACAAGTGGTTGGAAGGGTTCTAATCCATTTTTACCAGCAACAAAGATCGAATAATTGAATCCAAGTAACAATTCAAAACATTGTTGGCGGTTTTCATTATCCCACAATTCAGCATAAATAATCGGGTGATGTGCATTGATAACACGTGTTCCACCTTTCAAAGCGAAGTATTCAAAATTCTCCACATCGATTTTAATTCCTTGGATAACTTGACCATTGATTACATTATCGAGTTTCTCTAATTTCACATCTACTTCCTTGCCTTCGTTCCATTCAGTAATCGATTCATGTTTCACGTGGCTCAACCCTTGCATCACAGTAGCACCGTTGATTGGCAATACCATTTTTGCAGTTCCTGGTTCATCACCTAAAGCAATTTCATGAATTTTCGCTTTTTTCAAATTGAATTTTGCGATAATTCGTTTTAAGATCGATGCATTGGTTGGCATCGGTTCAAATGCATGAATCGTTGAATTGGGTAAATGATTGGCTAAGTGAACGGTCATGATTCCAAGATTGGCTCCAATATCCAATACATCGCCTTTTCCATCTTTTAATAACGAAAGGAAGGTAAAAAAATCATTTTCCTTTTTATCGGAACGCAAGGTGCGAATTTTGTACAATGCAAAAACATATAAATAGGTCTGGAGACCTAGTGATTTTTGCAAAACATATTTGAGCCGATTCTTCATTCAAGGATATGATGCCGCGAATTTAGGAAAAGTTGGAAAGCTAATTGATAATTTACTTGCTTATTTCTGGGATTCCTAACCCTTTTCTTCTAACTATTCCTTGAATTTCCCTTTGAACAAAGAGGAAAGCGCATCATTTTCATCAAATGCGAGTAGTCAAAAAAAAATAAATTAAACTGTTAATATCGTTGATGATACCAATAAATTGACTTGGAAAACTCAATTTAATCACCGTTTTACAATCTATTCATTCGTTTTAGGTAGAAAATGAGTTATTTTGACACCTCATGCGTATCGGTATAAATACACGTTTTTTGTTATCCTCCAAAATGGAAGGATTTGGCTGGTATACCTATGAAGTTGTAAAACGATTGGTGGAACAACATCCTGAACATGAATTTATCTTCTTCTTTGATCGAACTTATGACCCTAAATTCATTTTTGGAAAAAATGTAAGGCCTGTTGTTTTACATCCACAAGCGCGACACCCAATTTTGTTTTATTGCTGGTTTGAATGGTCGATCAAGCGCGCGCTGAAAAAACACCAAATAGATGTCTTTTTTTCACCCGATGGTTATTTATCGCTTGGGTCGAGTGTTCCACAAATTGGCGTGATCCACGATTTGAATTTTGAACATTATCCGCAAGATATTCCTTGGCAACCGCGTTGGTATTTGCGTCATTTCTTCCCGAAATTTGCAAAAAAGGCGACCAAAATCATTACCGTATCGGAGTATTCGAAACGTGATATTTGTGCAACTTATGCTATTCCTGAAGAAAAAGTGGTTGTTGGTTGGAATGGCGCCTCTGAATTGTTTATTCCATTGAATGACAATCAAATTCAAGTTATTCGCAGCGAAAACAGTACTGGAAAACCGTATTTTATATTTGTTGGTGCATTGCATCCACGCAAAAATGTAGTGCGATTGCTCGAGGCATTTGAGGCATTTTGTTCGAAGAATGAGGACATCGATTTGCTGATTGTTGGCGAAACGTTGTGGAAAAACACGCAATTGTCGTTGCCAGAAATGCAATCAGAAACCAAGAATCGCATTCATTTCACGGGACATGTTTCGCAAGAAAAACTGACACAATTGGTTGGTGCGGCGCACAGTTTGGTCTATGTTCCTTATTTCGAAGGATTTGGAATTCCATTAGTAGAAGCCATGAAATGTGGCATTCCAATTATTAGTGGAAATCGTACCAGTTTGCCAGAAGTTGCAGGAAATGCAGCCATTTATTGTGATCCGTTTGATGTGACTTCCATTACTGCTAAGATGCTCGAATTGGTTGGTGATCCTGCGCTTTATTCTCAATTAAAACAGTTTAGTTTGGAACGTGGGATGCTCTTTTCTTGGGATCAAACCGCGGCTGTTTGTTGGGAAACGATTGAAGGTGTTTATAGATCTTACCGCTAACAGGGTAAAACGTACTTTGTTGATTTCAGTTACACGATTGCGTCACTACGTGACTTTGCGTATCTACAACCATCACCTCGTAGGGGTGAAATGCAAAGTCAAAAAAAAGTGTTTCCTTAAACTTCTTAACTTTACCTGTACCAAAACAACTCATTTTCATTCTACATAAAAATCAATGCCATGAGATACATACTTCCAGTAATCATTCTCTTATTTAGTTTCATTTCTGCTTGTTCGAAAGATAAACGCAGCAATCGAGCAGGTAACAAAATGCAAGAATTTATTATTGATATCAGTGAATATGCCAAAAGCAAACGATCTGATTTCGCGATTATTCCTCAAAATGGTGCAGAATTGCTCTTCTGGAACTTGGATGATCAAGATAAATTAGACGATCGATTTATCAAAGCTATTGATGGTGTTGGAATTGAAGAATTGTTTTACAATGGTGAATTTGCGCCAGATAATTACCGGTTAATGATGTTGTTGCAAGCAAAGGAACGCATTCCTGTTTTTGTGGCCGATTACTTAAACGCTGATACGGATTATAATCAAGCTGTTACGTACAACACCGATGCTGGTTTTGTTGCTTTTCCGCGGTTGTCAACGAATTATGATTACATCCAAATTCCAGATTCCATTCACCATGAAAACGCGCTGAATGTCACCACTACTGCTGCGGCTCAAAATTATTTGTATTTGATTAGTACAGGCGGTTTTACGGACAAAAGTGCTTACTTAACTGCGATTCAACAAACCAATTTTGACCTAGTAATTATTGATGCTTTTTATGGCGACGAAATCCTTACTTCTGCGGAGGTAAATTCACTGAAAACGAAGGCAAATGGCGCACAACGTATGGTGATTGCGTACATGAGTGTTGGTTCTGCTGAGAAATACCGCTATTACTGGAAGGAGGATTGGAAATTACATAAGCCAAAATGGTTGGCAAAGGAGTACGATGGTTACAGTGATGAGATTTGGGTCAAATTCTGGAAAAAAGACTGGGAATCGATTATTTATGGAAATGAAAACTCCTACACAAAACGAATCATTGATGCTGGTTTTGACGGGGCTTATTTAGACAACGTGGAAGCCTTTTACTTTTTGTATTTTGATGATTGAACTTTCGTCTCAATCGCTTCGGCTGGTTGTTGATCGATTCCATTTTCCCTAAATGCAGTTGGAACCAATGTTGGAATCACTTTTAGAACAATCGGAAGCAATAACGCACCGCCTGGTAACAAAAAAATAGCCAATGCGGGCATCGATTTTGCAATATCCATAAACTGCGTTTTCACTTTATCTTTTTCTTCTTTAGACAATTCTTCTTTGGCTGATTTGCGAATCAATTGCACCAATTCTTTACTTTGACGTAATTCAACAGCCAACTTATCTTTGTTTCGACCTAAGATCTTGATCCAACGCTTGGAAACACTGTCAACCATTTGTTCAACGGAGGAAGCATCGTGTAAAAAGGCTACTTGTTGATTGTTTTCCAAGACAAATTGCTGCGAACTAACCAAAGCTTCATCAAGGTTGATTTCGTCCAGTGTTAACCATTCGCACAACTGGGTGAGAAATTCACGTTCTTCTTCTGTGGCTTCGTGATTCGCGTAGATCATTAATGCCGAAAGATCCAATAAATAGCGTTTAAAGTACCACGAATCGATTAATTCGGGCGTTAATTCATTGAGTGAAGATCCTATTTTGAAACGCAAACGTGCCATGTCTTTTTCTTCGCTATCTAAATCAGCAGAAACCAAAAATGTTTCGAAAATTGTTTTTTCCTTTTCTTCAATGATCCCATCTGAATACGCAGATAAGGTAATCACGGCTAAAGAAAGCATGGCTAATTCCTGGTAATCAAATCGTGCATGATCTTCAGAGAGCAGAAATTCCTCGAACAGTAACACATCTAAGTAAACGAATGTATTGTTGAGGTAACTCATCCACGATTTGGTACTCGTAATATTTTTGGGAACCTCTGTCCGTTTTGTCAAAATACGTTCAATACGATCTTCTTTGCTTTCCTTGAGAAAATAACCGATCAACGAACTAATTGAATTAACGCGGTGCTTTTTGTAAAAGCGGTTGAGTTGGGAAATAAATTCCACCTGATCAAATGCTTCCTGACCTTTCATTCTCAAATAGGTAAACAGGTGCGATTCAAAAAGCAAGACAATCAATTTTTCATTCTTGGTCCATTTATCTTGGTTGATCTCCTTAGCAAAAAGCAAATGAGAAGGGTATCCAAAAACGATTCCAGATTGTGCTAAAAAATGGTGATTGAACTGTTCTATTGGAATGTCGGCTGGTTGCTCCCACGCCAAACTGATTTCATTGGTATCTACCAATTGAAAATACTTAGCTATCCATCCTTTTGAACCCGGTGCAAACATGGTGTAAAATTACGAATGTAGATGGAAGTAAATAGTTTTTTAAGAAAATTTGCACGATGCAGTATCAACCATTGTGGTATATTTGTAATCTACTTAATTGGTAGAATAATAAATTAAACCCTTCATTCAATTAATTATGGCATTAAGACTAGGCGATACCGCACCTGATTTCACCGCTGACAGTTCGGTTGGAACAATCAACTTGTATGAATTTTTAGGAAATTCTTGGGGAGTGCTTTTTTCACATCCAGCTGATTACACTCCTGTTTGCACAACGGAATTAGGTAGAACAGCTAAATTGGCAACTGAATTCGCTGCACGCAATACGAAAGTACTCGCGCTTTCAGTAGATACTGCACAATCTCATTTGGGATGGATTGAAGACATCAATTCTACTCAACATACCACTGTTAATTTCCCAATCATTGCTGATCAAGATCGAAAAGTAGCTGAATTGTATGATATGATTCATCCAAATGCTTCTGAATCATTTACTGTAAGGTCCTTATTTATTATTAGTCCAGACAAAAAGGTAAAGTTGATCATTAGTTATCCTGCTAGTACTGGTCGCAATTTTGATGAAATCCTACGCGTTATTGATTCATTACAATTGACTGCTGATTACAGTGTTGCTACTCCAGCTGATTGGAAAAACGGTGAGGATGTTGTGGTTATTCCAGCTATCAAAACGGCAGATATTCCCGCTAAATTTCCAAAAGGATTTACAGAGGTGAAGCCGTATTTGCGATTGACACCACAACCGAATTTATAGAATAAGACCGTTACAAAATTCATTAATCGCGCCTCGATTAATGAATTTTGTAACGGCCTTAGAACAATTGCTACTAAACGAATACCTAAGTTCGATGATAGGTTGAACTTGAACTATTCTTAATCAGTCAAGACGGAAATATATTCTCGAATATAGGTCGTTGTAATACACGGTTTGAAAAAAACGATTGACATTCCTAACGAGCAGTGTAGTAGTTGATTTTCCACTTCAAACTTTTCTCCTTATTTTTAGCAGATGGAACAACATGAGCACTACGACTTATTACACCTTGCTTTAAAAGCCGTCGTAGCTGCTTCGTCTGAAATTTTGACCGTTTATGAAAGTGGTTTTTCGCCTCGTTACAAAACGGATGGAAGTCCTGTTACAAAAGCCGATTTAGCTTCGAACACAGTAATCGAAGCGTATTTAAAAATGACTTCCATTCCATTGCTTACAGAAGAAAGTGTTCATGCATCGTATGAAGAACGCCAACACTGGAATCAACTATGGTGCATCGATCCGCTTGACGGAACCAAGGAATTCATTAAACGCAATGATGAATTCGCTATTAACATTGCACTTATTGAAGGTAAACAAGCCGTAATGGGAATCATAGCTTCTCCCGTTGAAGGAAAAATATTAATCGGTGGAAAACATATTCCTCCTGCTGTAATAGCATTTGAGCACATTGATCAACAGGAAAATTGGCAATTATTGGAACGTAGAGAAATATCCAATTCACCACTCATTATTGCGAGTTCCCGAACACCACATTCTGGACCAACCTTGCAATTTATTGAAAGTATTACAACTCAATTCGGTGAATGTGCTTTTATTCGAAAAGGAAGTGCTTTGAAGTTCTTTGATCTCGCATTAGGTACAGCAGATATCTATCCACGATTTGCACCAACAATGGAATGGGACATCGCAGCTGGGCAAGCAATCATGGAAGCATTGGGCGGAAGTGTTCTGCACGCTGTTTCTGGAGAATCCTTGTATTATAACAAAGCAAACCTATTGAACCCGCATTTTGTTGTGAAAAATCACGCTGTGCATCAACAACTGTTGAAAAATGGGTAAAATCATAGTGATTATCATCTTGTTTTTGAGCGGAATTTCGTGGTCACAACGCATGATTCCACTTGGAAGTTCGTTTAAAGATGCCATTTTTGCGCCTACTTCACAACGGTTACTTGGTCCATCCGTTTTCCCTGTTTCAGAAACAGAAGCGAATGTGTATCACATCTTACGCGATTCGATGAAACGCTATTCTGAATTTACGCATTGGCTGTATCAACGTCAACCAATTGAAATAACCGATTCCAACAATGTTCATATTTGGATCGCTCCTTTGTTGGATCTGAGTTATGGTACGGAATTGCAAGATACCAATCACCGTCGCAACCAAAATACACGTGGTGGCCGTTTAGAAGGAACAATTGGGAAACGCATTTTCTTTACAACAAGCTTTTATGAGAATCAAGCAATTTTGCCGAGTTATGTGAGTCAATATGTTGCACAACACGGCGAGCAATATTGGAATCCAGCTGATTCGAATTATTATACTGCAAATGCCGTTATTCCTGGTTCAGCACGCACAAAATCATTCAAAGTAAACGGATATGATTATGCTTATGCAACGGGAATGTTGACGTTTTATGCAACACCTAAATGGACAATTCACTGGGGAAATCAATCCACATTTGTTGGCTCAGGGCACCGCAGTTTGCTTTGGTCTGACAATAGTGTGGGTGCAATGAATTTGCGTATGCGATACCGATTTTCAAAAAAATGGGATCTGCAATTCGTGCGAGCAAGAGGATTGAATTTATTGCGAAGACCCGTTTCAGAAAACGGAGAAGCCTATTATGAACCCAAATCATTGAGTATAACTACGCTTTATTTTCAACCAACAGATCGCATATCCATTGGCTTATTTGAAGGTGGAATTTGGAATCGGGGCGATTCCGTTTCTCAACGATCCATTCCTGCATTGTATTTCCTACCACTTCCTGGAACAGCTACTTTACAAGAAGCCATAGATGGGCAATCAGCTTATGCAATGTTGGGCATCGATTTTAAAGCTGGAATCGGAAAACACTTGCTTTATGGTCAATTTGCATTGAATCCTGCGAAAAACAACAGTTTGGTTTATCAAGTAGGTGTGCGTATTTTCCCGTTGAAACACCCATTTATACAAGCACAAATTGAATACAACCATGCCGACAAACAGGCGTATACTTCTTCGGTTGCACGGCTCAATTACAGCAATTACAACTTGCCAATTGCCCATCCTTCAGGAAGTGGATTTGATGAAATTCTGTTGCGATTAGCGTGGGAAAAAGCGCATTGGTTTATCACTGCACAAACGAATTATTTCATTACACAATCTGAAAATGAATCGCTCTTGATGCCAGTTATTAAATCAACCATCACAAGTTCCCGACAGGTTCTGAATCAATCGGTGGAAGTGGGGTATCGATTTAATCGCAGTTATGATTTTGAAACCTTTGCTGGTTTTCGCTACCGGTTTGCTGATGGAGCAACAACACATTATGAACGTTCGTGGCTTTCCATTGGTATTCGTACCCAATTAACCAATCATTATTTCGATTTCTGATGAAAGGAACGTGGATCATAGCATTGTTAGTAAGCTTCTCGGCCTTTGGTCAAGGTGTTGTAGATCGGATTTATCCCATGTCCTTGTCCTTATTGGAAGATAGAACGCTACAACAACATTCGGGAATTTTGCCAGCGATTCGTAAAAGTGCAGGTCTAGATGAAATAGATGAAGTTTTTAAACCAGTTGATCATTTTTTTCGCGTTCGGTTTAGCCCTGATTTGGCCAGTCAATATGACACGTCCTTGTTTTACCGAGCAGCAGTTGGGTTTACGGTAGAATCACTCTATAAAAACAAACTCTATACGCGAACGTTGATCACCTCAGGTTGGAGTAATCGTGAAGGAGTCAATCAAACGCACGCTGCATTTTCGCCTTTGCACACACGAGATGCGTTCATTTACATCAATATTCGCACACGGATTGGTTACACACCCAATCAATACTTGCACATTGCTGCAGGAATTGACAATCAATTTTTTGGTGAAGGACATCGCTCACTCATTCAAAGCGATCAAGCAGCTCCCAATCCATTTGCAATGATGCGTGTGAATGTCTGGCGATTTGAATACGGTTTATTGTACCAGTTCTTTCATGAAAATCGACCAGATTCACGTTTTTGGAAATTTGGAGCAACCCATTATTTAAGCTACAATGTCACCAAACGCTTCAATATTGGTTTTTTCGAAACGGTATTATTTCAACCAAAAGACGGCAATTTTAATCGCGCATTCGAAGTTGAATACCTCAATCCACTCGTTTTTTTCCGACCACAAGAATACAGCATTGGTTCTTCCGATAATGTGTTACTTGGATTACAAATGTCTTATTCGTTTAAAAAACACACCATTTATGGACAAGCATTGTTGGATGAATTTGTATTAAAAGAAATCAGGGCACGCAGTCAATGGTGGGCAAATAAATACGGAGCACAATTGGGAATCAAAGGGAAAATCAAGAATATCAGTTACCGAGTTGAAGCCAACTTGATGCGCCCGTATACCTTTTCACACATCAATGACGGACAAAATGGAGGCAATCAAGGTCGTTCCATTGCACATCCATTGGGAAGTAATTTTGCGGAATTACTCGCTCAAGCCCATTTTATCGTTGGACATGAATTTTATTTTACAGCTTATACCGTTTTCCAGTTAAAAGGATTGGATGAAGATTCATTGAGCTGGGGAGGAGACATTTATCAAAGCTACAACACACGACCGCAAGAATACGATAACACGATCGGACAGGGGATTACACAACGTACCTTCAGATTGGGATGTCAAATTTCATATTCGTTGAGTAAGCTTGATTGTACGCTCTACCTTGATCCACAAATTGCAGTTCATTGGGGAGATTTGCCATCGGTTGTTACACCAGCAATAACAGTAGGATGGCGCAGTAATTTATTTCAGAATCGACGAATGTTTTGATGGGTGAAAAGGCATGAAGCAGTACCTGAAATTTATCTTGTTTTTTATCTTTTTCATTGAGGGTGCAACCAGCACTTTTTATGCTCAGCAAGACAGTTCTCAATCGAAGATTAGTTTTGCACTTAGAGGTAAGTTTTTGGTTGCCCCAGGATGGGAAGATATGTCATGGAGAATGTACTCCATCGGGACAGAGTTGATTTACAATAACCATCATTGTTTAGGTTTTGATGCGGGTGTATTTCGATCATTTCGTCAATATGATGATGAATTCGATAATCCGATTGATGATTATACTGATCGTAGAAGCTACTTTTTAGTTGATTATAAATATTGTTTTCCGATCAATGACGAATGGAGTATTTACTTGAATTCCTATTCAAAATTCAACGGAAAATACACGAGCAAATTGCATACGTATATATCAGATGAAAGTGCTATTGCATTTGATCAACTTTATGCAAAAGGAGTCTATGCCGATCTAGGAGTGGGTGCTGGATTTAAAGTTTATTTTGGCTTTTCAAATGCTGGATTTGACGCGAGTATAAATGTGGGGAAACGATTTGAATCTTACGATGTATATAGTTATGATGAAGATAATGTACAATCCATTAATAAACATGTGAGTGATGATCGTACAATCATGTACTTACGAATTAATTTCTTTTATCATTTTTTTAGGCGTTTTTAATTGTTGGAATGACCTACAGTTGAACAACTAAAACATTTCGCTATTTTTATCAATAAATGAACCAGTATCTTCCACGAAATATCCTCTGTACAATTGTTCTATTGGGAGCTGTAAATTTCTATTCCTACGCTCAAGCAAGCTCGAAACCAAACTTTAGCTTTTCATTACGTGGGAAATACCTCGTCTACGGAGTTATAGAAGATCTTTATTTCAGAACATATACTTATGGTGGTGAATGCATCTTTCGTGAACGTCATAGTATTGGGGTAGACGCTACCATGTTTCGATCACGTTTTGAAAATGATGATTCAGATGATGAAGCAATGGATAGCGATATTGAAAGACGTACCTATATTTTGGTTGATTACAAATTCCTAATGCCTGTTAATCCCACCACCGTTTTTTATGTGAATGCTTATGAAAAGTTGAATGGTAAATCTTGGAATTGGATTGAAAAAACTTCATACGATTTTGGTGATAAAGATGTTTCGTACCAAAATTCAACAGAAAGAGGGCGATTTCACGAATTTGGAATAGGTTTAGGGTTGAAAAAATACTTCGGGTACTCCAATTTTGGGATTGATTTTAGTTGTAATATCGCTTCAAGGGTTGGAACAAATTCGACGTATACCCACAAGAATGAATATACGATTCAAATCACAGAAAACATTCAATATGAACGGCTTTTGCCTTACGTTCGGATTAATT
The DNA here is from genome assembly GCA_043721195.1 of Fluviicola sp. GTDB lineage: Bacteria > Bacteroidota > Bacteroidia > Flavobacteriales_D > Crocinitomicaceae > Fluviicola. The sequence goes on from JAYSRF010000226.1 coordinate 14,317, forward strand.
TCTTCTACCACTTTTTGAGAAATTAAAGCAATCAATTAGGCAGTCACGGAATACTTAATTGATTGTTTTCCCTACTTTAGTTGCCATTGAAAAACGAATTCATCTATTTAATCTAAAAATCATGAAGCAAAAAACACTTGGAATTCTTTTATTGTTAACTGTTTTCATTTCGGGAACAAGCATTGCTCAGACATTTGTAGTTCCAGAAAACTATAAGTTAAAAACGCCAGAAGATTACGATAAATACCAACCCGATATTCTTGCTTGTATTGATTGGTTAGAAGCCACACCTTCAGATCAAGCAACGGAAAAACGACAAGATGCTACTGCTTTTTTTATTACTTGGCTTACAGGTAGTCCAAAAGTTTCGGTTACTGTGTATGGATTTGTTGCAGATTTAGCAGATAAAAATCCTGATTTAATGATCGTCTTCTTAGGAGGTGGGACGCGCTTTATTTTAGAAAATCCAGACGCTGCGACTGATAATTTCAAGGTTTCTTTAGCGGGTTTAAATTCCGTATTAGATGTTTTTGAAAAAGGAAAAGGTGTCAAAAAGGACAAATTTGTTGCGAATTTGGTTGAATTGCGCAAAAAAGGAGAATTGGAAACGTGGTTAAAAGAACACATGACCGAATAAACACCGAATGCATGAATTTTGTGGGCATGGAATGCATTCCGTGCCCGCAACCATTCTGATGTTAATCACCAACCTGCATGGATTGAATCATTGAAGAAATATTCGTTGTAAACAGTTTCACAGCGATTGCCAATAAAATGATGCCAAATACTTTTTTCAAGATCGCAATTCCACCTGGACCGAGCAATAATTCCAAACGTTTGGTCAATCGAAGTACGATGTACACAATCAATATATTTATCAAGATAGCCAAAACAATATTGATGTTTTGAAATTCAGCTCTTAGAGAGATTAAGGTCGTCATAGTACCAGCTCCAGCAATAATAGGAAACGCAAGTGGAACAATACTAGCAGTTTTCCCTGAAACACTATCACGGAATAAACGAACACCAAGAATCATTTCCAAACTCATAGCGAAGAGAATCAAGGAACCAGCGACGGCAAACGATTTCACATCTACACCAAATAATTTCAAGATGCTTTCACCTAAAATCAAAAAACCAATCATGATTCCCAATGAAGCAATACTTGTGCGCAAAGGGTGCAAATCACCCGCTTGTTCTTTTAACTTAATGATGAGCGGAACAGATCCTACAATATCAATGACCGCAAACAAGACCATTGTTGCTTTGAAAAGTTCGGCGGAATTGAATCCGGAAAAAAAATTCATCATGCTGGTTGCTGTTCAATTACGTTTGCGACAATATACGGAAAATGCTGATGTTCTAACTGTTGCACTTTTAAAGCGACTGATTCTGGGGTGTCAGTTTCGGTGATAGGAACAGAAAACTGTGCAATGATTTCTCCCTTATCAAATTCTTCATTTACTAAATGAATAGAAATTCCTGTTTCTTGTTCTCCAGCTTCAATAACGGCTTTATGCACATGCATTCCATACATTCCTTTACCACCAAATTTGGGTAAAAGAGCAGGATGAATATTGATAATGCGATCGGGATAACCGTTGATGAGGTTCAATGGCAGTTTACGCAGAAATCCTGCCAACACAATCCAATCAATTGCCCGATAATCCAATTCCTGCAACAAGGTAAGTCCACTATCAAACGATGCATTGTCAAAAATGAGCACTTCGATTCCCAAATCGCGCACTTTTTGAACAACAGGTGCATCCGATTTATTGCAAACAACCAAATTTACCGAAGCAATTTCTGAAGTGCGAAAATGTTCGATCAAACACAAAGCATTGGAACCTGTTCCCGATGCAAAGATGGCAATGGACTGAATTTTCATGGCGCAAAGGTAATTTCTCTTTGCGGAATTGTACGTTTATTCGCTGAAATACGTCAATTATTCATTTCAACCCGCTTTTAAAAACACGAATAATACAAGGCTTAAATAGCAGTAAAACAGGCGTTTGTTAGCAGTTTGTCGTATACCATCTATCAATTAAGTTCAGATATATTTTGTTTATATGGGTTTTCCTTTTTTCTTTGCAAGCTGAAAAACCTTATAAACGATTTTGAGATGTCTGATATCAAGTCAAGAGTAATATCTATCATAGTAGATAAATTAGGAGTTGAAGAGAGCGAAGTAACAAACGAAGCAAGCTTCACGAACGATCTAGGAGCTGATTCCTTGGACACAGTAGAGTTGATTATGGAATTCGAAAAAGAATTCAATATCGCTATTCCAGATGATCAAGCAGAGAATATCCAAACTGTTGGTGACGCTGTTTCCTACATTGAGAAAAACGCTAACTAAAATTTTGCTAGTCACAAAAGCAAACTGACGAACGAACATCATTATGGAGCTTAAGAGAGTTGTTGTTACAGGTCTTGGTGCATTAACGCCAATTGGGAATACTGTTTCTGAGTATTGGGACAGCCTTTTAAATGGAAGAAGTGGTGCCGCACCGATTCAACAATTTGATGCTTCGAAGTTCAAAACGCATTTTGCTTGTGAGATCAAAAATTTTAATGTCGAAGATTTTATCGACAAAAAAGAAGCACGGAAATTAGATCAATTTTCACAATACGCCATGGTTTCCGCAACGGAAGCCATGGTTGATTCTAAATTGATGGAATCGAACCCGAACTTGGACCGCATAGGTGTGATCTGGGGATCGGGAATTGGTGGTTTAAAGACATTCCAAGATGAATCACAAAATTTCTTCTCTGGTGATGGAACCCCAAAATTCAATCCGTTCTTTATTCCAAAAATGATTGCAGATATTGCTGCTGGTCACATTTCAATTAAGTACGGCTTACGTGGTCCAAATTACGTAACTGTATCAGCTTGTGCTTCATCTACCAATGCCATTATTGATGCTTTCAACTTAATCCGTCTTGGAAAAGCTGATGCATTTGTAACTGGTGGTTCTGAAGCAGCAGTGAACGAAATGGGAATGGGTGGTTTTAATGCTTTGAGAGCACTTTCTACACGCAATGATTCACCGGAAACCGCTTCTCGTCCTTTTGATGCAGACCGCGATGGTTTTGTATTAGGTGAGGGAGCTGGAGCATTGATTCTCGAAGAATACGAGTTTGCAATGAAGCGTGGTGCTAAAATTTACGCTGAAATTCTTGGTGGTGGAATGTCTGGTGATGCCTATCACATGACTGCTCCACATCCAGATGGAATTGGTGCGCGTAATGTGATGATCGCTGCATTGGAAGATGCTGAAATCACTCCCGAATCCATTGACTACGTGAATGTGCATGGAACCTCGACTCCACTAGGAGATATTGCAGAAACAAAAGCAATACTTCAAGTGTTCGGTGAACACGCATTTAACTTAAACATCAGTTCAACCAAATCCATGACTGGGCATTTATTAGGTGCCGCAGGTGCTATTGAAGCAATTGCATGTATTTTGGCTGTACAAAACGATATTGTTCCTCCTACGATCAATCACTTCACGGACGATCCCGAAATCGACAACCGTTTGAATTACACTTTCAACAAAGCGCAAAAACGCACCGTTGATATTGCCCTGTCAAATACTTTTGGTTTCGGAGGTCACAATACATCTGTGATTGTTCGAAAATTCAAAGGCTAGTTTGCGGTTTCGTATCCCATTTCTAAGTGGACGAAAGTCGCCAGAGGATTTAAGACTCATCCGTTTTTTTATTGAGAAATTTGGCTATCGTCCAAGAAATCTGGAGTTGTTTTACGAAGCAATTACGCATCGGTCTATTGCCTATGCTACACCCAAAGAATTTTCGAATGAACGCCTTGAATTTTTAGGTGACGCGATTCTTGATGCCATTATTGCTGAATTCCTGTTTCATAAATTTCCAGATCAAGACGAAGGTTATTTGACCAAGGTGAAATCGAAAGTGGTTTCGCGAAAAACCCTCTCTGATATTGGTGAAGAACTAGGATTACGCAAAATTCTGCGCTATAATAAAGGTCGATCTATTAATTTGTCTTCGTTAGAAGGAAATGCATTTGAGGCGATTATCGGCGCAATTTATCTTGATAGTTCGTATGAAACGGTTAAAAACATTATTCACCACCACGTTTTTAGAAAATACGTTGACCTCAATAAAATCCTCATCGAAGAAATTGATTTTAAATCCAAACTCTTTATTTGGAGTCAAAAAAGACGTTTGAGTCTCGAATTCCAGGTTCTTCGCGATGAAAATGTACACGGCGTTTGGAAGTACGAAGTAATGGTTCAAGTAAATGGAACCAATTATGGAAAAGGTGCTGGAACATCTAAAAAAATAGCTGAACAAGCTGCTGCTCGCGAAACGTTAATTCTGATGGGGGAGTTATAGCGTTCTAATTAGCGATTTAACTATCACCATCTTCCAACACATCACCGCGCAATGCTCTGAATCGTTTTCGCGCTTCTACGGTTAACAAACTGCCTTTAAATTCAAAGAGAATCTTTTTGTAGTATTCGGCAGCTTTCTCGGGATTATTGAGGTGCTTTTCATAGATTTCGCCTAATTGAAAAACCGCATCATCTGCCAAGATATCATCACCATGGAGCGTAACGATTTTCTCCAAAAAGGTAACCGCTTCTTCCCATTTCCCCTGTTGCTGCATGGCTTGCGCTTTTCGGAGGTAAATTTCGTCAGACAATCCATGATAAGGAAAGGCTTGCTGAATGGTATCGTAGAGAATAAATGCTTGTGTAAATTGGTGTTGTTCCAACAATAAATCGGCTTGTGCAAAGAGATTCATAGCGGTGTAATTACTATCTAAACCTAAATTATCCGTAATGAGAATGGATAATTTCATAGCGTCATTCGCAATGAGTTTAGAAGTAGATTGTTTGAGAACATCCAATTGCGATTGTGCAAATGTGAAATCGCCATCGTAGTAAAAGATCCGCGCATTCTTGAATTTAGCTTCGTGACCAATGGTTTCAAACTTAAACTCTTTATCGATTTGCATGTAATACAACGAAGCTTGCCAAATATCATTTTGTAGTACCAACACATCAGCAAGGCTCATTTTAATTTCGGCTTTTTGCAAATCTGTCAGTCCAGGCATTGTTAAACAACTGTCCAACAACACGCTTGCAGCGGCCGCATCATTTCCATAGTACGCTTGAATAATCGCCAATTCACGCGCAACACGAATCGCATTTCTATTCCAACCAATGATTTTTATTGCAGATCGGTATTCAGAAACAGCAGCAGTGATATCCGATTGATTGTAATTCTTATCGTAGGTGATTTCTCTAAAACGCACATTGAGCAATGAACTGTAAGCTCGGTAGAAATTCGGTTCAGTATCTCCTAAACCAATCACATAGTTGAACGCATTTCGTGCAGTAGGATAATCGGCGTTTTGTACACACGTTTCCGCTAGTTCCATCACACGGCTGCCTTGACCTTTCTCACGGCGATCAAGCGCTTCCGATTGTACCAAAGCACTTTTAAATTCTTTTTTCTGAATGAACAACCAAATCAGCATTTCTGCATAGATGGTTTCATTCGGTTTTTTCTGAATTTTTTGAAGGAGTTTTTCTTTTATTTTGGTGTAAATTCCTGTTTCGTCGTTGACAAAATCAATTTGTTTGGATAAACTTGCTTCAACACCACTGCGGTAATTTGGGAATTCATCCAACAAGGAAAAATACTCATCGATCATATCATCGGTTCGTCCCAACAAACCATAAACTTCTGCAAATTGCAATTGAAGTGGATAGGCTTTTTTCAATTGTTTACGACCCGCTTCAAGTGTTTTCAGCGCCGTTTCGGTTTTTCCTCTTTTGCGAAACACATCGTATAATTCAACTACTTTGTATCCATTGGTTGAGGCATCTTTGATCAGTTCTTCGTAGAGTTTATTCGCTTGATCAACCCGTTCAGTTCGTTCGTAAAATTCGCCCAATAAAATAGGGAATTCTAAATCTGTAGCAAACTGTGACCGGCCTTTTTTCAGTACTTTTTCTGCTTCTTTTAGGTTCGCTGTTTTCTCCAAACATTCTGCATAACGCAATACATCAAACTTGGTTGATTGTTTGTTGACTAGCTTTTCGAAATATTCCAATGCTTTGGCATACTCACCATTGTTGTAATACAAATTTGCCAATTGTTGATCCGTACTTTCCTGAGCAAAGGAAGCAGACCCAGCAGATAACAACACAAATAAGACAAAAAGATACTTCATGGTACAATAGATGATACTACAAACTGATTCATAAAACGTTCGATTTCAGGTTGAAATTGTTCAATAGCTAATTTCGATTGGTCGAAACTACGTTTTATATCGATACAATGGCTTCTAATCGACCGCATTTCTTTGGTTTCATGCTGCACAAATTTGGCATAATTGGCCCGCTCGCCTGAACCATTTTCAATATCTGTTTTCAAGGCAATAATGCGTTCGCTAGCTTGTTTGTTTGCTTGAAGACACTGTGTGTATTCGTTCGTTAAATTGGTCAATAACTGATTCGCTTGCAGGTACACATTCAGGTGTTCAGCAAAATCCAATTTCAAGGTATCGTTTTTTACATTTAATTTGAATTGTTCTTTGATCGCCGAAGATTGTTCCAGAAGTACTGCAACTTCAAGTGTATCAACGGTTTTTAAATCGGCATTCACAGAATCTGAAATCTGTTTCAATGCGTTTAATTCAATCACTTGTTTGTCCATACTCCCAGAACACGCATTTAAAACAAAAAGCGCAAGGACTAAAGCGGTGCTTATCAAACAGCATTTGGCATTCATGTTTTAAAGGTAAGGAAAATCGGAATATAGTTCAAATTGGCAACTTGAATAATTGTCAAAAATGGCAAATCACATAGAACACAGAATCTTTGTGGTGAAAAAACAGATAATTACCTTTGTTTCCCCTAACATATCTAATCGTTAAAAAAACTTTGCTACTTTGTGAAACTCTAAAACAATTTTAGATCATTCGTAATTAAAGAAATAGCGATTTCCTTTTGAAAAGCGTGATTTTCGCTATTTTCTAATTTCATCTTCTTTCTAAACAATTTGTACATTAGAAATTGAACCCAACCCCCAAATTAAATGAAAGATCGAATCGTGTCGGAAATTGTGGGGAATCGTAAGCTTTCTTCATCTCTTTTTTTCCGTCGCGATCATTGAAGCGTACCGTACCCAACAGATCTATTTTAGTTGAAAGTGTCAGCCATTTTAAAGGAGAATAGTTAACTCCAGCAAAAACATTTAAGCCAATGTCGTCACGATTGAGGCTTTCAATAAGCAATTCGTAAACGGGCTGATTTGGATCATTTTGAATATATCCTATTATCCCGCGTGTAATAATGATATATTCTGACCCATGTCGAAAATTAACACCGCCACCATATATCAAACTAATCCTATCACTAATTGGATTGGTTATACAATAGTTGATATTTACTGTCAAAAAGCGACGTTCACCTATCACAGGTTTATTGATAGGATAAGCATTCGTGTTCTTATAGTAAATTTCCCGAAACGATTTGTACCCAACTATTAGTGAATTACGGCTATTAAAATCTCTTTGATAGTCAATTCCCAATGAATTGATTAATAAGCCGCGAAATGGTTTAATGGATTTATTCATATAATTGGTATTTATCAGCGGAGAGCCGTCAAAAAAACAATGAAATAAACCAGTCTGTAAATAGATATGGTTCTTATTCTGCGCCATAGAAATACTCGGGATGCAAAGCACCCCAAGTAATACTATTGTTGTTAATATTCTCATTTTTGAACAATAAATCTTTTAGTAACAGGAGTTCCGTTAAACGAAAATCGTATAGTATAAACGCCACTGTTGAATGTGCTAATATCTGTTTGAAATATAGTGCTTCCATTTGAAAACTCTTGCACTAATCTGCCTGTTGCGTCGAAAATTTGTATTGT
>JAYSRF010000227.1:0-7523 GCA_043721195.1 Fluviicola sp.
ACAGTAAAATACCGTCCATGCCATCTTGAGCGCCATCTTGCGAAATACTTTCAATTAAACGCCTACGAACATGATTCAGTACTTCATGCGGTTCAATGATTTGGCGTTCATTGATGGCTTCATTGAGAAAGGAACTATTTAATAAACTCATAAACGCTCCTGGAACTCCATGACCAGTGCTATCACAAACAGCAAGGTAGAATCGATTCCCTTTTTCAGTTGCCCAATAAAAATCACCGCTCACGATATCTTTTGGTTGAAAGAATACAAAACAATCAGGCAAATTGGCTCGAATCACTGATTCTTGCGTCAATAAGGTCGATTGAATCCGTTTTGCGTAATGGATGGAATCAAGAATTTCAGTTTGTTTCTCTTCAATAATTGATTTTTGCTCTTCAATTTCAGTTTTCTGGAGTAGCAATAAGGCATTTGCTTTTTGTTTCAAACGGTAAGCGCGAACGCTAAAGAATAATAAGATCAAGACCAATATTCCAATAATCAAACTTGCTGTCAGTTGCAGAAATTGCCGTTTGTTTTCTGCTTCAACTTTTTCCTTCTCCTTATTGGTCAACTCAAGCTGCTTATCTTTCATGTCCAACTCGTTCAATGAATTCATCGTGGCAATTTGACTATTTACTTCGTCTAGTGCGACCCGTGCTCTTGTTTCACCTGCCTTTTCGAAAAATATCAATGCTTGTTTAAAATCACCTTTTGCTTTGTAAATTTCATATTTACTGGAATAAACCTCAGCCAATTCTACCAAATCGTCGAATTGTAGAATCACACGTTCACTTTCATTGTTTGCGTTTAATGCTTCATCATAGCGACCCAAATAGCGAAAGGCATCTGCTTGAACGAGTAATAAATTGGCATAAAGCAGTAAGTTGGCGGAACTGTCTACAATGGTCAACGCTTTATTAACTTCCTGAAGTGCTTTTGCATTGTTTCCAAGTTCCATGTAAAGATTGGCTTTCGATTGCAATAACAAGCACGTATACTCAGTTTCATTTAATTGACTTGCTATTGTCTCCATTTCAGACAAGTACAGTTTAGTCGCTGCAAAATCCTTTGATTCACGCAAACCAATCGTTAGGTTGTAAACAACCGTACTTAATTGACGGAGATTGTTTTCCTTTTTTAATAATGCGTAAGCATGTTTGTTGTACTTAACAGATTCTTTAAACAATTGTCGCTGATCATAAACAGTTGCAATATTGATGTACAGTTGTGCTTCTTGGTAATCGTTTCGAATCGTTTTATTCATTTTTAGCCCTTGCTGAAATGCAGCCAAAGCTTGTTCATAGAGTCCTGATAATTTATAGGCAACACCAATATTATTGAGGAGTACTAATTGATTTTCTTCTTGCTTAAATTGTTTTGCATTGTCAAACGCTTTTTGATAATTTTTGAGTGCTTTGGCATAGTCCGCATTTTCAAAATAAACGGATCCAAGATTGGAATAAGCACCTGTTAGGCGATCAAATTGGTTTGCGTTTTTGCGTAATGCGATAATTTCTTCGTACAACGCGATTGCTCTTTCAGTTTTATTTTGAAAACGGTAAAGTACTCCAAGTGTGTTTTTTGCATCAATTACGCCGTTTTGATAACCAATTTTGCGGGACAATGACAATGCACGAAAACAATAATGAGTGGTTGAATCGAGTGAATAATCGATGTACTGCCAAGCCAATTCGTTTAAATCGAAAGCATGGAGTGTGTCATTTTTCGATTCAGAACGCAAGCGTGTTTTAAGACTGTCTATTTCTGGTGTTTGGGCAAATTGCACAACACTGATCAAGACCATTCCTATAAGTAACGCAAATCGCATGGTTAAAAGTAGTGATTTTCAATGTTGGATGGAATGTTATAGCCAATTATGAAAAAAATAGAAAACTCTTTATAGTTTACTTTACATCAATTGCGAATCCAAAGGTAATTTCATTAATTTGAGTAACTAGACGTTTCAAGTGTTCTTGTTTTAATATTCTTCTAGGTTGATTGTTCTTCAGCACATCTTGGTCTAAAAAATATCCAATCAAATGCAAACGTACTTCTCGGTGTTTTATGTCATCATTGTATATCGGTGTCACCATTTGAGGAGTGATTTCAAAAGAATATTCGTCATCGGGTGAAGTAGTTGTCATCATGACAGCAATGAAACCAGATTCATGCCGATTTATTTCTTCATTTGATAAAATGATGACAGGATGAAGTTTACCTTCTCCATCTGGAGGTAGAAAGAAATTTACTTCGACAATTTGTCCACGCGAATGTGGCAGTAGAGTTATAAGGATACTTGATTATGATTGTATTTTGGGGATAATTGATTGTTTTGATGCTTGGTTGACAATTTCCTTTAATTGCTGGTCAGAATCATTATGTATATGTGTACCTTTTTTCACACGCTTCTTCAACCCAGATTCTAAAGCGTAAAGATTGTCCAAACAAATCCGCATTTCTGTCTTGAGAGCTTCATTCCCGTAATAATTACTTTTTTCAAGCAGCTCATGATAATCAATAAGAAATGGAACTATTTTAGAAATTACATCAAACATTTCCCTTTGCTGGTTAATTGATAATTCATCCAATAACGGATAAATTTCAGCTGTAGAATTTGATAAATTGATTATGTGCTTTCTCAATAAACCAACAAACCATGCGGAAAACGACCAATTTCCAATGGAAAGCCAATCAAAACTCCAAAACTTGTAATTTTTGATTTTTCGAGAATTCTCCCCAATTAAGTTAATATCTACTGATAATTGCATAACTATGTTGCGGTTATAAACAACGTTATGAATAAAAAGCATTGAAAAGTGTGATTTAATTGCTAATTATTGTTTTCGTCCAAGTTGGTTAATATCTGCATTAAATACTCTGGGTTTAAAGCTGCTTTAAATCGTTTTGACTTGATAACAATCGTTGTTGTATGATCTTTTTTAAGCATCAACATAGAAATCTTTTTCACTAACTAACAGCACTAATTCAATACAAAAAATTATTAAACGGATACCGAATCGCAAAAATACGTTTGATTTCTTTGTACATCGTTTCACGCAATTCTTCTACATTCGTTTTGTTCTCAGCTGAAATAAACACACATTTTGTTACATCTAATTTCGACATCCACGAACGTTTTAATTCTTCTAACGAAATGTTTTCTGCGGTCATTGGACTCAGATCATCTTCATCTTTAGGAACATGATGATAGGCATCTATTTTATTGAATACTAAAATTGTTGGTTTGTCTTTGTTGTCCAGTTCCAAGAGTGTTTCATTTACTACGCGCATGTGATCTTCAAACGTCGTGTGTGAAATATCAACTACATGAATCAGCAAATCAGCTTCACGCACTTCATCTAATGTCGACTTAAACGATTCAACCAACTGATGGGGCAATTTGCGAATAAATCCAACCGTATCGGTTAGTAAAAACGGTAAATTTTCAATCACTACTTTGCGAACGGTTGTATCAAGAGTCGCAAACAATTTATTTTCTGCAAACACCTCCGATTTACTCAATAAATTCATGATGGTACTTTTACCAACATTCGTATATCCAACCAACGCAACTCGAACCAATTGCCCGCGATTTCCACGTTGAATGGACATTTGTTTGTCAATTTCCTTCAACTTTTCCTTGAGCAAGGCAATTCGTGTTTGAATTATTCGACGGTCAGTTTCAATTTGGGATTCACCTGGACCACGTAATCCAATTCCTCCTTTTTGACGTTCAAGGTGAGTCCACAAGCGTTTTAATCGTGGCAACATGTATTGCATCTGCGCCAATTCAACTTGTGTTTTGGCATGCGAAGTGCGTGCTCTACTGGCAAAAATATCGAGGATTAAGATGTTGCGATCCAAGACACGGCATTCCAATTCTTTTTCAATATTCCGCAATTGCGAAGGCGATAATTCATCGTCAAACACCACCAAATCAATATCTTGTTCTTTGATGTAAACACGAATTTCTTCTAATTTACCTGTTCCTACAAATGTGCGCGGATTGGGTAACTGCAAGCGCTGAACAAATCGTTTATCCGTAATGGCACCGGCCGTTTCAGCAAGAAACTCCAATTCATCCAAGTATTCTTGCGATTGTTCGTCTGTTGTAGTTTGGGTAATTAATCCTACGAGGACACAACGCTCCTCGGTAGCATCTACCATTATGTGACCTTCAGTCATTGATTTTTATTGGAGTGTTTTTACAAATTCAACCAGTCCAGTTTCCTCACGTTTCGTTAGTAATTCATCGTAAGGCATCATTCCTTTGTCGTTTCCGTGTAAAATAATGTGCAGGATTTCAGCATCCGACTTGCGTGTTTTGGATAAATCCGCTGCGCCTGCCGCTTGTTTTTTTCCATCAAGTCCATGACACGATTCACAATGAAGAATGAATAAATTCTGGGCTTCACTCGTTGTCATTGGTTCCAATTGCTCTTCTTCTTTTTCACGTACTTCAAGTGATTTACCATCACAACCTATCAAAAGGAAGTAGATTAAAACAATTGGAGCAAATTTCAGAACCATCCTGCGCCTAAGTTTCTAAATGGCCAAGGAATAGAAGCTAAAATCAACAATAAACCGATCGTGTACCAAACGGCAATTTTTTGATGTTTTAGTGCAGGGTTTGCAGCTTTCTCAGCTTTCTTACGTCCAATGGTGATGACAGCAATTGCGATAACCATCACTGCAATGTGTTCCATTCCGTAAAAACGTAACTGACTCACCTTCATCCAACCTTCAACAAAAGCAACTTTTGGACTAGTGAAATAAAGAATCAATCCTAAAAGCAATTGAATGTGTAAGCTAATCATGGTGAATAAGTTGATCATCTTATCTGATTTTTCGTACACACCACCGCTTTTACGCGTAATCGCACGACCAATAGCAACCAGTAATAATAAAAGGACCACCCAGCGTAATCCTGAATGTGTATGTATTAATGCATTCATCTGTCTATGTTTTCGTCAAAATTACCGAAAAAAACAGGCTCTTTGTCGGAATGGAATAATCATTTTGCGTTGGATTCACTATTTTGCACTCCTCAATGAGCATGAAGCGTGTTAAATCGCACCTTTTGACAGACAAAACGAACCAATTAAAATAGATAAAACAATAATTGAATCAGGTTGTTAGCACAAAAACAGTTCCTGAGTAAATTAATTCTAAAATCAAGATGATACAGGTATTCCGAATATGTTTAATTAGTTTTTTTCCGTTCCTCCTTTTCGGACAACTTCCTGTTCCAACAAATGGAGTTGCACCTTCGAAAAGCACGTGTTTCGCACTAAAAAATGCGACAATTATTGTTTCTCCAACTAAAACCATTGAAAAAGGTACCGTCATCATTCGTGATGGTAAAATTGTGGATGTTGGACTCTTGCTGCTCGCTCCATCTGATGCAATTAGCATTGATTGTTCTGGAAAAGTGATCGTTCCTGCATTTATAGAATTGTATTCTTCCCTCGGAATTCCAGAGGCGAAAAGCAATCGCTCAGGATTTTCTCCCCAATTAGAAACAGCTAAGGAAGGTCCCTTTTATTGGAATGAAGCCATTCACCCTGAAATTGATCCAACAGAATGGTATACATTGGATGGAAGTGCCATTGATGAATTGCACAAAATGGGATTTGGAACAGTTGTTGTTCACCAGAAAGACGGAATCGCAAGAGGTGCAGGAACACTTGTCACGTTAGGTAAGTTAACAGCTAGAGAAGATACCTATCGCCCCAAAGTTGCAGCCTTTTATTCCTTTGAAAAAGGTGTTTCGCAACAAAGTTACCCCAGTTCACAAATGGGAAGTATTGCCTTATTGCGCCAAGCGTTGTACGATGCAGAATGGCATGCTAGTTATGGAAAAACAGCCAATTATTCATTGGACGCATTGACCCAACAATTCAAAATGCCTTCCGTTTTTTATACGAATGATACCTACGAAGTATTGCGTGTCAATAAAATTGCGCATGAGTTTAAACGCAAATTCACGATCGTAGGAACTGGACACGAATACGAACTTGGTTCAGTTTGGGATACCATTACGCATCAATTAATTATCCCGATCAATTTCCCGGAAGCATTTGATTTAAAAGACCCGTATATCGCTCGGCAAATTCCAATAGCTGATTTAAAACATTGGGAATTGGCACCATCTAATCCTGCCTTTCTAATGCAGCACAAAGAACAATTTGCGTTGACGACGAATGGAACGAAACTAGCATCAGATTTTTGGAAGAATATGCATAAAGCACTTTCTAGAGGTTGGACAGTTGAAGATGCATTACGTTCGTTGACAACTACTCCAGCTACCATTATTGGCGTTGATGCTGAATTTGGCACACTTGAAACTGGAAAATGGGGGAGTTTCTCGGTATACGATTCCAATCCGTTTTTGTACGATGCGAAATTGATCGAAACGTGGTCAAAAGGTGAGCGCATCGTTAAATTAGAAACGGTTGAAGCAGACCTTCGAGGAACCTACAGTATGAACATTGATGGTGTAAAACACTGGTTAGAAATCAAAGGAACTGCTCAAAAGCTAGAAGGAAAAGTGAGCTTGCCACGTACCATTAGAGATTCATTGACTGGCGTAAATAAAGAAGATACGTTGACTGCTGATGCAACAATCCTCTATTCGGAAAACGATCTAGTGATTCATTTTATAGTAAAAGACAACAACACTGTTCAACAATACAGTTTAAAAGGAATTGTCAATACGCGCGTTTGGATTTTTGAAGGCGATGGTACCAATCCGTCAGGAAAATGGATTAAATGGAGTGCTATTCGCAATAAAACACCAGAGGAAAAGGATAAAATGGTTCCAGCTTGGATCTTGGATACCTTAAAAATGGGTAAACCAACCTATCCCAATATGGCTTATGGATTCGATTCAGTTCCAGAACAACAAACCATTGTGATTCAAAATGCAACGCTTTGGACCAATGAAACAGATGGAATTATTGCCGATGGAACCGTTGTCGTTGAAAATGGAAAAATCAAAGCGATTTATACTGGTTCAGGAACATATTCTATTCCAAATGGAGCGAAAGTCATTGATGCCAAGGGAAAACACTTGACTTCTGGAATCATAGATGAACATTCCCACATTGCTTTAAGTAGAGGCGTAAACGAAGGTGGGCAAGCTAATTCTGCTGAAGTGCGTTTGGGTGATGTGATCAATCCAAGTGATATTGATATTTACCGTCAATTAAGTGGAGGAGTAACAGCCGCACAATTATTACACGGTTCTTCCAATCCAGTTGGCGGTCAATCGGCTTTAATCAAGTTAAAATGGGGACATCTTCCCAACGATTTTCTTATTCCAAATGCGCCACTATTTGTGAAGTTCGCCTTAGGTGAAAACGTTAAACAATCGAATTGGGGTGATTTTAACACCGTTCGTTTTCCGCAAACGAGAATGGGAGTGGAGCAGGTGTACATTGATGGTTTTTCACGTGCATTAAACTACCATACTGCCATGACCAACTATGCTGAAATGAGCAATAAACAGCGCGAAAAAGGCG
>JAYSRF010000228.1:0-7520 GCA_043721195.1 Fluviicola sp.
ATTTCGCGCTCCAGTTGAACGGTTTCTGGAAAATGGTAAAAATGAACCTCAAACTGTTCAGTTGTGTGAATTCGAGTAATTAATTCATTGATAGCAGGAATCAAACTGAATTGAAAATCTGCCCCAGTTGACATCTGGTGGGAAATGGCTCGCACTTCAGAACAAGCTTCTGCAATGAGTTTTGAAGTTGTGGAATAATGTGCTAATAAGTCAGGATTATCACCAGTAGGTTTCACAACTTCATGCTGATATTTGAGCGTTGCAAGGTAACTACCCAAATTGTCATGAATATCTTTGGCTAGTTTTTTACGTTCGGTTTGTTGCGCTAGAACTTCGGTTTCCAATAGGGAAATTTCTTGCTCTTTTAGCAATTGATTAACACGTTCTATGTTCCGTTCTTGCGTATGATCAAGGAGTAGTTTTTGCCGTTTGCTCCTTTGAAAGAAAAACAAACTCAGAAAAATAATCGCCGCCAAAACCAACACAACACTCACCAATGAAAGCTTCAACTGATTGGAAGTGAGTTTGTTTTTCAGAGAAATGGTTTTGTTGCGTGCATGCAGATTGGTTATTTCCTGCACTTTTTGTTTGGTATCGTATTTTTCTTCTAATAAAGTTAGTTGTTCTTGGTTTTCGGTATTAAAAAGCGAATCTTTTAGCTGTCCATACAACTCATGCCAGCTCAATGCTTGTTGATAATTTCCGCGTTTTTGTTCAGCTTCATACAATCCAAACAATGCTTTTTTCTGTTCATTGAGTAATCCCAATTCCTTCGCCAATTCATAGCTTTGGGTATAATACTGAATGGCTTTTGGGTAGGCTTTTAAATAAAAGTAATTTGCTCCATATAGATTAAAGATAAATACACTTGAATGCTGATCATTTAACTGATGAGCTGCTGTTTCAGCAATTGATAAATAAGCAAGCGCAGTCGCATAATTACCCATTTCAGTGTAAGCAAATGCTAGGTTGGTATGTGCAATGAGCAAAATAGCTGGTTGGTCTTTCCCTTTTAGAAAGTGAATTGCTTTTTTAAGCAGAATAACGGCTTCTTTCTTTTTATTGGCAAAAATTTCTACCCCCGCAATATTGATCCACGCTTCAGCAAGAGCTATTGAATCGTCTGATTGTTCATAATAAGCACATGATTTTTGATAGTATTCAAGACTCTTTTTGTAGTGCTTCTGTCCTTTATATATAGCTGCAATGTTATTGTGAATCATTGCAATTCCCTCAAGATCATTCAAACCTTCTTTTATATGGGCACTTTTGGTGAAATAAGCAATTGAAGTCGCCCAATTGCCCTTGTAATAAGCAATATTTCCACAGTTCAGTAAGGCTCTACTTCGGCCTCTGAGATCGGCGTGTTTTTTAGCCAAGGTTGAACTCTTCAAAAAATTGATCTGCGCTTGATCAAAATCCTGACTCATGGCATAACTCATTCCAAGATTGTTCAAAATTACAATTTCCTGGTAGAATTTTCCTGATTGTCGAGCAGCCAAATGGGCTTCTTTCAAAAACATGCGTTCCTGAGCAAAACGTTCTTTTTCTTCTTCAATTTTAGCTAATTTCAAGCAAAAATCGATCTGCAAATCTTGATCATACCTTTTGTTTAATCGGTAGCCTTTTTGATAAAATTTTTCTGCGGTTGCTAAATCTAAGCGACTAAAAGCCAGATTACCCTTCACCAATAAGAGTAAGGGTAAACAGTTGTAAAGCTGCTGTTGAAGAATGTCTTTTTCAATTTTTTGTGCCTCTGCGGAGGCCACTTCTAGTTGACCTCCCTTTCGCTTGTATTCTGCTAATTGTAAACGTGCTATTAATTCCTGTGTGGGAAGCTGTTTTTTCACCGCATAACCCAATGCTTTTTTAGCGTAATAAGTGCAAGAATCCTTATCAGATAGATAATAAGTCCAGGATACTTCATTTAGTAAAGTTGCTTTTTTCTGGACAGATATTTCTGACTGGCCGTAATTTGGTGTGTAACAGAGACACAAGATTCCGATTAAATAGCCAACTTTTGCGCGATAACTCACGATTCATTAAATCAAATAAATTTTGCTTTTTCAAAACGAATAATGGCTCTCCCATCTGGTTCTGGACCATGACCATCACCATGATTGGAGATAAGAAATTCTTTAATTTTAACCAATATTTCTCCCGGTAAACCTGTCGGATTATTTTTGATTTCAGTCATCACAATTTGATTATCACACGTTTCCCTAGCATTCAATAAATCAAAACTTACCAAGTCGTTTACGCGGAATTGATTTACCTCATAAAGTGGATTAAGCCCACAATTTTCAGTTGTAGTATTAATGCATCGATCGGAGACTTGTGTGGTCAAACAATAGGTGTAAATACCTCCGCTAATCGAATAAGTTAAATCCAACTTTGGTTTTAAAGGATTTTCTTTTTGTGACATCGTGAATTGAATGATGGCTTTACCACTTGTCTGCGGTTCATTATCAACGATTAAACTAGCGGGATCTGATGCAATAATAACGATAATTGAACCCTTTTTTCCATCAGGATTAATTGTTATTATCGTCTCGTTTTCTAGGACAGCTGATGGATGAGCACATGAAATTGCTGAATAAGTAACTGCCATGTTCACTTCACCTGGAACAAGTGTATAACCTGCAAGAAGTGCAATTTCCTCCACAACATCTGGATCTGAAATGACTTCTTCAGAGCCTAAATCAATACACATACCGGGGACTTGTGTGCTCAAATAATAAGTGTAAATACCTGTATCGCTAATCAAATGAGTTAAAGCTAAAATTGGGTTCAACGGGTTTTCTTCTTCTGACATCGTGAATAGTGTTACATTCTCTTCCTAAAAACAGGTCATTTCTAGGAAATGAATAGGGTAAATAAATAATTTATCGCCAGTCAATTCTGACAAACCAAATATAGTATAATAATTCAACGATATCCGTTTGAACAGAAGGATTAGTTTCTGCACACATTGATACTACTATCGTTTAGTGCTTTCACCCGAAATTCAGGTGAATAAGTCAGTGTATAATCTCTTTGTAGTTTTACAACTTCGATAATTCGTCTTTCAAGTAATCAATCACACGAATTTCCATTGGATCACCATTTTTCAAATCTGATAAATACAGCGATGCCCAATCCACCAAATGGATGAGGTATAAACTGCGCTCAATTTGATTGGCACCTTTTGCATGCGTGATGTAAACATTTTTTGTTTTGGCTTTCACCATTTCCACCGAAATATCAAAACGACGTTGATTACGCGCTACTAAATCACCTGATTGAATAAACAATGCGGCAAATCGGTCGTCACCGCCACCCCAACCAACCAACTCATTGTGGTTCATTTCTGGAATAACGTGTTGCCAGCACAATTCTTTTGAATTTTCATTGAACTGTTGTTTCGCTCGAATTGAAATGGCTTCATAATCTGCTCCCGCATAAATGGCAGGAACTTTTCCAAAAAGAAATGCTGCTATTTTTTTCGCTTCTGCGTGTATTCCTTCCAATTCCGCAAGGATCAATTGACGACCTGATTCAATTTCTACCAAGCGTTGCTTATCTGCCAAACCTAATTGAATAAAAATAGCAGTCAATTGAACAATCGAAAAACCCAATGCTGTTCGAGGTGGATTTCCTCCAGGAACGACAATACAATCGTAATTGTGTTCAGCTGAAAATTGCTGCAATTGTCCTCCTGAGCAAATAGAAATAATATGTGCTCCACGACCATGCGCTTCTTCCATCGCAATGAGCGTTTCTTCTGTGTTTCCAGAATACGAAGAACCAATTACAAGTGTGTTTTCACCAACAAATGCAGGCAAATGGTAATCTTGAAACGAAAATACAGGAACAGGACATTCTGCTTGAACCCATTGAGCAACAAGTCTTCCGCCGATTCCAGATCCGCCCATTCCACAGATTACGACATTATGAATTGGTTTTTTTGCTGGTGTTAAGCTTACCTTGGCTGCAATGTTGAGCGCATCAGTTATATTCTGCGGAAAAGCAGTTATCAGTTTCTCCATGACTTCAATTGATTCGGTAAATATAGCGAATAACGTTAATCGGCAATAGCTGTCCTAGGTAATTTGCAGTATTTTTTCGAGAGTTCAACGCTAAACTATAAATAAGCTGTAATTTTGTTCCAAATCCCATTCTATGAAGGCAAGAAAAGCATCTGAAACACTTGCTATTACTACAAAAGTTGTTCTTCCTAACGATACCAATACACTCGGAAATTTATTCGGCGGTCAATTATTGGCGTGGATGGACGTGATTGCCAGTGTTTCTGCGCATCGCCACAGCAGACGCGTTGTTGTAACAGCTTCCGTAAACAATGTTTCATTCAAATACCCCATTTCTCACGCCTCTATCGTAACCTTGGAAGCAAAAGTTTCGCGGGCTTTTAATTCTTCCATGGAAGTGTTTGTGGATGTTTTTGTAGAAGATGCAGTAACAGGTGTTCGCTCAAAATCCAATGAAGCAATTTACACGTTTGTAGCCGTGGATCAAAATGGTGGACCAATCCAAGTTCCTGAACTTATTCCGGAAACAGCAGAGGAAATTGAACGCTTTGAAAGTGCCTTGCGCAGAAAACAATTGTCGTTGATTTTAGCTGGAAAAATGAACCCTTCTGAGGCAACTGAATTGCGTGCGTTGTTTATGGGCGAGTAATACTGCGTTCCACTAACTCTTTTCGAATAGCTCCTGCATCTTGCAAATTCATGCAGTTAAAGTGTTTTTTCGGACAGCTTTTATAACCAATCTTTGAGCAAGGTCGACAGGAAAGCCCAACAACTTCGTGAATGGAATACAATTTCGGTTCTTGCGGTGTGTACGGATACATGCCAAAAGCTGGAACAGTATTTCCCCAAACGCTCACAATCGGAATCTGAAATGCAGTTGCAATGTGCATCAATCCCGTGTCACCAGTAAGCAATCCACTTGCTTGACTCAACACAAAAGCGGAGCTCCGAAGGCTTATTTTTCCGCAATAATCAACTATTTTTTGCTGATTTAATGCATTTTTCAATGCTTCCGACCGTTCAACATCAGTTGGTCCGCCCAGTAAAACAACCGGTAATTGAATGCCGTTTAAAATTTCTACCATTAATGAAACGGGAAGTTGTTTGGTGGCAAATTGTGCACCCATTGCAACGGCGATAAATTGTTTTGGTTGTAACTCATCATTTACCAAATCAATGTGATCTTCCGAATTCAACACTAGCTCGCAAGGCAATTGATCATTGACAACTCCCAATGGTTTTACCGCTTCAAAATAGCGATCAACCACATGCACATCTGGCATTCGGTTCCATTTGAAATTGGTCAATAAGAATTTTTCAATGTTTCGTTTTGGAAAGGAATAGGATTGTTTCCCCAAAGCGCGTTTTAGGAGAAGTGTGCGAATATTGTTGTGTAAATCGATGACCACATCGTATTGTTCTGCTTTTAACTCATCGATTTTTTCCTTCACCGAAGATTCAATAGTTATAATGCGATCAATGTGCGGATTTCCTTCTAAAACAGGAACAAAGGCTTTTTTGGTAATGAAATGAATGGTGCAATTGGGTAGTTGTTGCGCCAAACAGCGAACGATTGGGGTTGTAAGCACCACATCACCAATTGAACTAAAACGCACCACCAAAATTTTCATGCGCAAATATATTCAGAAAAGGGGATACAAGGGGGGGCGGTTTTATAATCGTTATTGGGTTATTGATTGTTGGGGGCGCGATTAATCGCGACCCAACCAATAAAATAGCCCTTATCAAAGCAAAAAATTATTTCACCGACTTTTTCTTGTCTTCAATAGTCCCAATCTTTGCGCTTTGCGTTTTAATTTCTTCCTCTTTTTTGTTGATTCCAGCTTCGTTGTCCTTGATTTTTTGCTCGGCTTCCTCAATTTTCTTTTTGTAATCTTCAATGTCTTTTTTGGAACTTTCTATGGATTTTTGCATATCACTTTTATTTTCCTCCAATTCTTTCAAGACTTTGGCTTCTACAGCTAATTCAGCTTCGATACTAGAAGAAGCACCTTTTGAAGCAAATTTTTGAATGCGTTCTTTCATCGCAGCGTATTGTGATGCATGTTGACGACTATCCAAATATGCTCCGCCTAAATCAATGGCAAATGCAACACGAATATAATTATCGCCACCGTCCATGATGCGTGCGTAGCCGTCAAACGGTTTACTACCCATGGATTTCATTGAACTTGTTTTGGTGGTCATTTCGCCTTTCGAACTGTTGTATTTTCCGCCCCAATCTTTTAATTCAGACTTCAATTCTCGTTCTACCGTTTCTTTGTTTCCATAAGGAATGGTTACGACAATGGCGTTGTGACTGCCATTACTAAAACTGATATTCTCTTCTTTTATGGAAATTTCCTGTGCGTAGAAAAAAGAAGTTACGGCCAATGTGGCAATTAATGTAATTGTTTTCATAGTTGTCCTTTTAGTTTTTTGAATGCGCTGAATCCACGTTAATACCGACTGATTCGTAGTTGAAAATACTCTTTTTATTGAAGAAGCTTAAAAAAATTCTGGAAATTTGTGATTGTGATTTACAAAAGTCCTGCCGTTTTAATGAATCGCATTACTTTTATACCGTGCAATTTTCAACGGTCATTGGTCAAGGTGAACTCAAACACCATTTAATCCACGAAGTGCGGGATGGCAAGATTAGTCACGCCCAACTTTTTCTCGGTAAACCGGGCTATGGTTCTTTACCGTTGGCTCTCGCCTTTGTGCAGTACTTGTTTTGTGAAAACAAATCTGAGAAAGACAGTTGTGGTGTTTGTCCATCTTGCCGAAAAGTAACCGAATTGCAGCACCCCGATTTGCATTTTTCCTTTCCAACTGTGTTAGCGATTGCCAAAAAATCGGATGCTTTTATCACAGATTGGAGAACGCAAGTAAAAGAAAATCCGTATTTCAATATCCACGATTGGACCAAGCGCATCGATTCTCAGGAGCGAAAACCAATTATTGGTGTGGATGAAAGTTTGGAAATCGTCAAAAAACTCAATCTCAAATCATTTGAAGGCGGTTTTAAAGTGATGATCATTTGGATGGCAGAAGAAATGAATGCCGATTGCGCCAACAAACTGCTCAAAATCTTGGAGGAACCAACTCCTAAAACACTGTTTATACTCTTAGCTGAATCGCAAGATAAATTACTAACGACGATTCTTTCCCGTACGCAAATTGTGCGCGTTCCGATGCTCTCCACCGATACCATTCAACAAACCTTAGTTGGTCAAGGTGTCGCTTCAGATCTTGCAGCCAGTGTTGCAGGTAGAAGTGATGGCGATTTTCTGGAATCATTGCATTTATTAGGTGATCCGCATGAAAGTGATCTCAACCGCGATTTGTTCATTCAACTCATGCGGGTGTGTTTTAAGAAAGATGTGCGCGGAATGCTCGATTGGACAGATGCGATTGCCACACAAACACGAGAGGGTCAAAAACACTTTTTAAAATACGCCCTCCACATGGTACGGCAGAGTATTTTGA
>JAYSRF010000229.1:0-62329 GCA_043721195.1 Fluviicola sp.
GCCGTCTTCCAAGTAAATGTCACTCAACACTTCAAAAGATAAATACCCCTCACGCTCTAAGGCTTCTGCTTTAGGTACATCTCCATAATCCAAGACAGAACCACCATCTTTTCTACTTAAACGCACTTGGATAGTTAATTGAGGCGCTTGGTCTTCAGCAATTGCAGGTATTAACTTTGCTTCCATAATGAAATCACCATTTTCTGTTGAAGTAATAAAACCATTCTCAGTATCATTGACATACGCCTTCAACTCTGCCTCATTGGCAAAGGAGGTTTTGTTTTCCGAACAAGAAAACAACAGCAATAATCCAATAAATCCGAAAGCGGTTTTCATGGCGGTATTAATTTTTGTCAAGGTATTCTTGAAATTCTTTTGTCACATCTTCTGATTCAGAACCGTACATCAGTGCTCCATCTCCAACGGCAGCAAAGAAATAGTCATATCCTTTCGACGCCGCAAAAGCTTGTGTTTTATCATTAATCTCTTTGCGAATCTGAGTGAAATACGTTTCTTTCAAACGAAGATTTTCTTGTTCGTACTGTTGTTGTAGTGTTAGAAAACGGTTTTTTTGGTTTTCAAATTCAGCTAATTTTTCTGAACTAGAATTTGCACCACTGACTTCTTGAGATAAAAAAGACACTTGCAATTGAAGGCTATCCAATTCGCTTTTTCGTTTCGTTGTTAAACGTTCCAAATCTTTTTCAAGACTAACTTTTAATTTACAGTTATTGTAAACCGTATTGTAATCAATGAAACCTGTTTTCTTTTCTGTCGAATACAAAAAGAAAAGCACAACTGTATTTACAACTACTAAAATGCCACCAAGGGCTATCGCTATTTTTTTTAACATACTATTTATTTTTTACCCATCAGATCCACTTTCACCATTCTGACCTTCTAATGGACAGGTTGGATCATAAAAATCATTGTAGAAACGCAGGTACATTTTTTCATTTTTGCTATTAATAACTTCTAAGTAGAAGAATCCTTTTCCGATACAGTAAGCATTTCGAACAATCAATGTGAGGTAGTTCATTCCATTCGTTGTCGCCTGTACAGGAAAATTTGCTTGTGTTTTTATAAGAATATCATTTGAATTGTAAAGATTAAAGGTCAAATTGACATCATTGTATTCTTGATTAAACACAAATTTAATTTCGCCATTTGTCATGATGTGGTAATATCCATCCATGTCATACTTTAACTGTGCAAACATTTCAGTAGTATATGGTTTACATGGATAACTGGAATAAACCTCGCGAATTCCTGTACTTGCATATTGCGAAAAGAAAGCGGGTTTCCAACGAGCGTTAGAATAGTTAGTAACCTCTCTTAACGATGTGTAATTTTGACGATATCTTACAAAACCATTGTCTGCTCGCCTAATCAATAACGGAACGTTTGGTGCATAATTGGAGAGGATCGCTACATTTGCTGGGCCAGCATTAGCAGCTGTAACCGTAACAGCAATTCCGCTGAAAAACAACACACAGGGCGTTGAGTTATCAAATGAATTCAACGAAGCCATAATCGGAGCTTCATTCAGAAAAAACTGCGCTCTTTTAAAAGGTGAAATCGCAAAGGGGAATTGTGGTGCAGTTAAAACAGTCCATCCAGTAGTTTGAGGATCCAAAATATTTGTTGAAATAGCCTTCGCTGTATTAGTATTACTAACTGCTGATGTACCTATAGCATAATGTGTTGCTGTATTGTTAACAGGCCAAGTTTGAATAGTAGTATAAGGATCCCAACTCAACTTTGAACCTACATAAATAAGTTGTTTGTAATTTGTATATGTTGTTGCTCCAATTGTGAAGCTGCCTTCCAAGGAGTAAACTCCAAAAGGAATCGTAGTATATACTTCTCCATTTGTAACGCTAGCATCATAGGACACTGGTGCTATGCCATCATTGGTTACATTAAAAAGAGTAAAACTAGGATTCGTAATAGTTCCTCCATGCAGCCCCACA
Organism: Fluviicola sp.; assembly: GCA_043721195.1. Taxonomy (GTDB): domain Bacteria; phylum Bacteroidota; class Bacteroidia; order Flavobacteriales_D; family Crocinitomicaceae; genus Fluviicola. The sequence continues at coordinate 1,974 of JAYSRF010000229.1, forward strand.
TAATTAATCGTCAATTTCGCTAAAGTGCTGCTACATGAGTTATTTTCAACTTTTGCAGTAATCTTATACGGTCTAAATTTAAGATTGACAGGATTGATCGAAATTGGCACTCCCCAACTCTTAATATAGGCCCCTGATTTATAAGAAAATGAACTAGGAAGCACTTCCGTTTTTAAATCAGATCCGTTGTGACGAAAAGTGACCGTTCCATCCGCAAACACCAACTCAATTGGTACATTTGGTAAAACAGTTACGGGAGTTACAAACGAACCTGTTACTCCATTAATAACAGGAAGTAATTGAACGCCACTCAACGTAAAACCATACGTTAATTTAGAATAAGACTTCGCTCCTCCGCTAATTGTTACGTTTTCAGCTAGCACACCAAAAGATTGATCTGCTGTTGTATTTGTAATATAATACACCAATGATGCTCTATCCTCTTCAGTTACGTACGTATTCAATGTCATGTAGGAATCAGGAGAAGTACTTATAAATTCATTGTTAGAATTTTCGAAACGATTAAGTTCTCCGTAAACATTGGCGGGCTTTAATTCTACTTTGTTCGTAATGACCCTTACTCCCTTACTGTCAAATACGTTGGAATAATATGAACCAGCAGGTAAAAGTTGAGAAGTAAAGTTTAATGAGCTTGTTGAACCTCGGAAGAACGTTGTACTATCTACTCCACCTGTATAAATAGAGTCTTTCAAGTATTTGTAGATCGTTTTCATATCATCCATCGGTGATGGAGTAACAAAATAATTATAAGGTGCTGTAAACCCAGATAAGGGAGCAATAAAAGTTGTTATTGTTCCAGTATTGGAATTATCTGCATTCGTTGAATGAAAGGTTGTAGAAAGTGGATAATTGGTGTTTTGATAGCTGTAGGAAGTTGATATTTCATCCGCTTGATCATTCAATTGTTTGCTTAAAAGTGTGATTTTTAATGCACCTGTAATGTTAACTAGGAAAGTAAACTTTGTAGCCAGTAAATTATTGATCTGAAGTATGGCAGATCCATTCGCATTACGCTGAAATCGAACTTTATCAGTAGCTGCTACACCTGGGATAATAGAGTCGCGGTAAATACCACTACCTTGCTTGTAACGCACTTTAATCCTAGAAACACCTAAGTTATCTCTTGAAAATTCAATATAAGTTAAATTATCTGTTGGTGTGAACGAACGTGGATTCGCCATTGGTTCTAAAATCAAAAAAACACGGCTATCATTCATGTTACTATTTAACTTGCGCATTTCAACCCAACCAAGCGCACCGGCATTTAAAACATTAAACGACTGAGCGTAACTATACGTTTGGCCAACTGTTGATTTTGTCCGCTTCATGGAATATTGGTTCACTCCTGGCTCCATATCAAAACAGTTTTCCCAATAAACTTTATTGCCTATCCAAATATTTAGAACACAGGTTACAGATACTAAACCTCCCCCCCCTGCTTTTGGTGTACTTACTATAACTTTTAACTCATAACTTCCAGCTGCAAAAGAACCTGGAATTGTTTCAAAAGAATTAGCGGATGTATAACCTACGGCAGTTGCATAAGCATTAACACCTGTAGCAAGGTTTTTAAGGACAACACTTGTTACTGTTGAAACCCCTTGAGACCACCCATTAGAAATGGTGATTGAATAGGTAACTTTTGAATTGGAAGCAACAGTCGTATTATGAAACTGCTGAACTGAAAGTGTTCCAGTTTGAGCTGATAACGAATTGGCAACAAAAACAAGGACTAAACTTCCAAAAAAACGTTGAATCGATCGGTGAATTAGGCTATTCTTCATCTTCTAATATGGTTTCAAATTTTAGAATATTTACATAAATGCTCTCCTTCATCTCACCCATTTGGGTAGAATATAGCATTAAAATCAAATCATTAGTAGAATATGTACCTAAATTGACTTGCAATAACGAATCCGTTGAATTATAACTAAAACTCGCTGGAAACACAACTGGATCAGCTGTAAAATCTACCGAATCTGAAAACAACAATTGGGGAATACTATCTGTTGTTTTGACAGAATAATACACTTTCATGGAATCGGAAAATGTAGCATGACCTATGAAGTGCATAGCATAACTTCCGCCATTCAGCTCTTCGTAAAAATCAGAATCAATAAGGAATCCTTGCGATTTGGCGGTAAAACTCAAAAAAAATCCAACGGCTAACGCGAATAGTAATTTTGTCATAATTTAGGCAATAGATCTAACAATATTGAAGCAAATATATAAACTAATTTTAATTGTGCAAGTTAATTATCCCTTTTTTTGTTGCGTTATTGGTTGAATAAAAATAAACCATCGGTTAAATCATTTTACTACCTAAACATAAAAACCTTCCCCAATCAGATTAACGACAATTCAGTATCCCACAAATTTGCCGTAATCCTAAAAATCCGTATATTCAATAGAAATCGTGAATATGACGCAACAAGAACTGGGAATTTATGGGGAGCAATTGGCTCAAAAACACCTCTTAAAGGAAGGCTATACAATTCGAACGGTGAACTACCGCTATGTCAAATACGAAATCGATATTGTTGCAGAAAAAGAAGATAAAATTGTGGTTGTAGAAGTCAAAACGAGGCAAACCGCTGAGATTGGAGAACCTTGGATGGCTGTGACGCGCAAAAAACAACGACAGATTATTGTCTGTGCTGATCACTATGTGCAATCAAGAAATTTAGAGAAAGAGGTGCGTTTTGATATTATTTCGATTGTGCACAATCAATACCGAAGTGATTTGGAACACATTGTTGATGCATTTTCGACGTGAGTTATAAATTAAAGTCAAATTCTAAAGTAATTCTTTGATTTTTCTGTAATAACTCGATAGAATTCATGCTCAATTTTAACCACATAAGGACACATAGAAAACATAGCACATTCTATGTTTTCTATGTGTCCTTATGTGGTTATTTTCAAGTCAATTTATTATTCGTGCACGTGTCCGCGGCGGACAAGCGTGACTGATTCGTGGTAAACCTTTCGAGCGAATTTATTAAAAAAGCTTTCGTAGAAATATGTATTTTTAGTGGAAATTAGTGATGCATTTGATAATCCCTTTCAGAACGATTGTATAGGACCAAATTGTTGTGGTCAAATTTAAACCCTAACACGTAAGCAATTTACGATTAACTCACTCTCCTCCTAACTTAAAGGTATACTGCACCATAATTGTTCTAGGAGCTTCTATCTTTAATGGTCGCAATGAATAACTGCGGTTCAAAATATTGCTTCCGATCAACGCCAATTTGTGTTTCGTATTAAATTGATAGGAAATCCTTGCGTCTAGAATGATATTTCCAAAACGGTGTGAATTGAAATAATCCATATAACGGATATTTTGGATGTAAGGTGCATCTTTTGTAAACTCTTCGAACTCCTTGATGATCCGATCCATATTCACAATCTTGCTGAAGTATTTCATGCTCATACCGATGGCAAATTTCTTCTTGAATACCAATTCTGCATCTGCCTTGATATTGTGGAGAAAACGGTATTTCAAAATCTGACTTGCCGAATCAAGAGAAGTGGAATTGTAACTGAACGATCGGTTAAAATCATCTACCGCATAGACATAATCAGGGTTGAGTGTTTTAGGCACAATGTAGTTATAACCTGACATAAAGGTGATCTCAGTGTTTTTATTGATTTTCGCAATTCCAGAGAAAGAAAGATCTATTCCTAAAACGCGTGATCGACCCGTATTTAGAAATTTGAAACCAGCAAAGGATGTTTGACTCGCTGCATCCCAAACTCCAAACATGTATTCAATCGTGTTTTCATATTCTTGCCAAAAACCCGCGATATCAAGGTAGCCCATTAATTTACCGAATTTTAAACCTTGTTTGATCCCAATTTCAGCATTCCAACTGCTTTCGGGTTTTAATAAAGGATTCGGGAAAACACCAAAATTACCAACTCCTGTTTTAATAAACCGCTCTGTAATAGTGGGAAAACGGTAACCTTGCCCATAAGACATCCGCAGATAGGTTTCTTGGTAAATCTTCAAACTCGTTCCTGCTCTAAAGATGGGTTTCAAAGCGGTAACGCTATCATTCAACTGGAAATATTCCAAACGACCACCAACCGAAACATTGACAGTTTGTTTGATCTTTTTTTCACCTTGTGCGTAAGCTGACACATTGAGCAAGGTGTTGATAGGACTTCCAGAGCCTATGTAAATATTCGAATAAGAATGGGTGTGCGTACTTGTTACTCCGCCAATAAATTCAACGCCCTTCAATGCAATATATTTTTTCTGAAATTGGTAATCACCATAGATGACAGTTGCTTGATTGGATTGGTTAGCAGACATGTCATTCACGGTACGCAAGAGTCGCATACGGAAACTGTGTTTCCCAGAAGTCGATGTGAAAAAATTCAGAAAAGGGTCTAGGTTAAAAATAAACTGATCTTGCAGAAATAAAGCGCCCGGATAGGCACGATGTAAACCCGTTGTGTCGTCCAACCAAGCGAAGACCATATTGGTTTGTGCAAGCATAAAATTGCCATTTAAACCATAAGCCAGACCTTTGTATTTTTTGGAACGGTATTGCAGATTAAAATTGACACGAGCACGTTTGCTTGATAATTGTTTATTGGTGAAATTACTCACCGTATCAGCAATCACAAAGGTATCAATGATCGGTGGTCCAATATAACCATGATCGTAATTCAAATTACCACCAACAACCACATCCCAGTTATTGATTTTCCGTGAATGCAGTAAGTTTATTCCACTGATCAACGGAGCATTCGTATACCAATTCCCGAATCCATTGCTTGGCGTACTGTAGAAACCAGAATACGCATTGATCTTTGTGAGTGGTTTATTCGTTGGATAAGCTGTTCGAATATGAATAGATCCCGATAATGCTGAACAACCTGATAATACAGATGACGCACCTTTAATGATTTCTATTTGGTGAATGTTTTCTACTGGAATAAATCCCCATTCTGGTCTTCCAGCATCTCCTGAAAGCATGGGCATATCGTCTACAATAACTGCCACTTTTGAACCAACACCAAAGGTGAAACCACTTCCTCCTCTTATTTGCGGTTCTCCATCTAGTATGTTTAATCCAGGTGTTTGATCAAGTGCCGTTTCAATGCTTCGTGTGTTTTTATTCTCAATAATTTTAGGTTTGAGAATTTCCATCGATACGGTTTGATCTTCAAAAGGAGTGTCAAATTTCCCGACTTTAATTTCAAATTCTTCGAGATCTGTCACAAAAAATTCGAGTGTTATATCTTGTTGAACTGTTTGATTCACAAGTACTGTAACCTCCAATGTATCCGTAATCATTCCTGTATACCGACAAATCAACAGGCATTTACCTGGAGGAACTTCCAAGATGTAATTTCCCTGATCATCTGTATCGGCACCAATTGTTATATCACTTTTCACAATGACGGCAGCACCGAAAAGTTCTTCACCTTTTGCATCGCGCACCTTACCAACAATTTTCCCTGTTTGAGAAAAACATGAAAACGCAACCAATACTAGAATTAGGCAAATACATTGCTTCATAGGCATACAAGATGGAGTTGAGCAGCTATTTCTACTGAAACAACTGCTCAATCGCTATAAGAAATAAGACTGTTGCAAAATTCATTAATCGAGGCGCGATTAAAATTCAACACCGCAGTTTGCACTTGTAAATGAGGATGTTGAATTTTTGAAGTAACGAAGAGTAAAGAGTTTTGCAACGGTCTTATGATTAATAATTGATTACTTTTTTGGTAACTGTTCCGTTTTCTGTAACAAGTTGCACGATGTACATTCCCGTTTCTTGGAACGTAAACGCATCATCAATTGCACCTTGGTGTACCAATTGTCCAGCTGAAGTATAAATAGACACCGCTCCTTCGCTTTCTTGCGTAGAAATAACCAATTGATGGTTTAAGATACTTACCTGTGCAAGATCAACTGTTGATTCTCCAATTGAATTAGAATTGTAGATCAATTGCATATCATCAATTAATACTTCGTCATTATCACTTCCGCCACCTGGTGTCATATTCGTTGTAAACGTAATTAAGAAGTATGCAGGTGTTGTTGCAGGACCAGCAATAAAAGGAACAGCAATGCGCACCCAATTGCCATCTGTTTTACCATAATTTTTAATAGCCGTTGCTACTACATGAGGAACAGAATTGGCATCCAACGGATCTCTTAAATCATAATTGTCGTGAATGATTGCACTTACACGAGCTGAATCGGTTGTATTTCCACTAGCTGGTGTAAACTTTGCCCAAAAAACCAATGAATCTGGAGAATCCGTAAATGCTTCTGAAAAATCAGCATCTGCAGTAATAGATGAATTGTAATTCGAGCTATTAGCTGGAGTAGTGCTTCCCATGTTTATTTTCCCAGTAGTGAAATTACCATTGGCAATGACACTTAATACACTGTTCGAGAAAATACGTGCCGATTTAGTACCCGTTGTTCCAGGACGCACATCAGTTGATGCACCATATTGATCACTTGCAGCCCAACTAAATGACCCGCCAGCTGTTAAAAAGCTATTCCAATTGACAGCTTCTTGCCCACTAGAGACAGATTCCCATGATTCAAAATCAGAATTTGCAATTTGTTGTTGAGAGAAAGAACTGTGTGCCAAAGAGATGACACCTAAAACAAGTAATGTTTTTTTCATACGCTGTAGTACTTAAAAGTTAAGGCGAAATGCTTCGCGATTCTTACAAAAATAGAAAAATGTAGCAAAAAGCAACTATGCGTGCCTAGAACAGCAGTGCGTTTCCATCAAGGAAGCATTTTTAACACTGATTTATTCTCCAGTTGAATCGCCCTTTGTTGATTTCAACTACTTTTGAGCAAACGAAAGATGAAAGATGAATATACCCCTGTTGGCAGAAATCTGTAAAACTCCTGGAGCACCTGGCTTTGAAGAAGCTGTAAGAAAAGTTGTTCTCCGTGAAATCGAAGGATTGTGTGATGAAGTAACCATTGATAATATGGGCAATGTTTATGCAATTCGCAAAGGACTTTCCGATAAACGCGTAATGATTGGTGCCCACATGGATGAAATTGGCTTTATGGTAACACATATTGACGATAAAGGGTTTATTCGTTTTACAACGTTAGGTGGTTTTGATCCGAAAACATTGACTGCTCAACGGGTAATCATCCACGGAAAAGAAGACCTCATCGGTGTAATGGCTTCAAAACCAATTCACGTAATGACGGCTGATGAACGCAATAAAGTGGCTAAATTGTCCGATTATTTCATCGATACGGGTCTTCCAGTTGAAAAAGTGAAGGAATTGGTGACCATTGGTGATCCTGTTACACGCGAACGTGAGTTCATCGTTATGGGTGATTGCGTAAACTCAAAATCATTGGACAACCGATTGGCGGTATTTATCTTGATTGAATTGCTCAAACAATTAAAAGGCGTTGAATTGCCGTATACACTTTACGCTGTCTTTACTGTGCAAGAAGAAGTCGGAATTCGTGGAGCAAATGTAGCTTCATTAAAAATCCAACCGCACTTTGGATTCGGATTAGATACAACAATTGCTTTTGATTTACCAGGAGCTGCTGCCCATGAAATGATTACAAAATTGGGTGAAGGAACCGCAATCAAAATCATGGATGCTTCAACGATTTGTGATGTGCGCATGGTACGTTATATGAAACAAGTAGCCGATCGCAACACCATCAAATGGCAACCAGAAATCCTGACTGCTGGTGGAACTGATACTGCTGGAATTCAACGCATGTCGGCTGGAGGTTCTATTGCAGGTGCGGTCTCTGTTCCAACACGTCATTTACACCAAGTTATTGAAATGGCGCATAAGGACGATATTCAAGGTAGTATCGATTTATTGGCGGCATGTATCAAAGAATTAAATCAATTTGACGAACAATTTTAAAAGACTACAAACTATGAAACAGTTCAAAACCTACTCGTTAGTTGCACTTTTAGCCTTTGCTGGAATCTCCTGCGCATGGATGCAAGCGAAACCAGAAAAAAAAGTAAAATTAAAATCCTATCACGGAGCTACGATTTCGTTCTATAACGTAGAAAATTTGTTCGATACAATCGATGATGCGAATGTGATTGATGAAGAATTTCTTCCCAATGGCAAATTGGCATGGAATACGGAACGCTACCTCAAAAAATTGGACCACATTGTTGAAGCTTTGACCTTGAACCAAACTGAAAATCCGATGCTGATTGGGTTTGTGGAAGTAGAAAATGGAAAAGTGGTCTTAGATGTTGCTAAAACAGGTCGTTTCGCCCAAACAAAATACTTGTTGGCACACAAAGAGTCGCCTGATGCACGTGGAATCGATTGCGCATTATTATACGATAGCGAGCGATTTAAACCAACTGTTATTACCAATCTTGCTGTCAAAATTGATTCTGTTCCTGATTTTAAAACCCGCGATATTCTTTACGTTCAAGGCGAATTAGCAGGAAAGAAAAAATTGCACATTTTTGTCAATCACTGGCCATCGCGTCGTGAAGGTCAAAAAGAATCAGAACACAAACGCATTCGTGCAGCTGAAGTTGCTCGTGCTAAAATTGATGAAATTCTTAAAGCTGATCCAAAAGCGAACATCATTCTTATGGGCGATTTCAATGACCATCCAAACGATATTAGCGTTGAACAAACCTTAAAAGCTAAAGCGACAACAGATCAAACTGCCGATTTGATTAATCTCTTATACGACGATCAACTGGCAGGAAAAGGCACGCATAGTTATAAAGGCGAATGGGGCGTTTTGGATCAATTTATTGTTTCATCGACTTTGTTTAAAGGCAGCAAAAAAGGTCTGCAAATTAAAGACCAAGATGCAACGATTGTGTATGAGGAAATCTTGTTATTTACCCAAAAAGATGGATCGAAAAAACCAAGTACAACCTACGGTGGACCTAATTATTACGGTGGTTATTCCGATCATTTACCCATTACATTAAAATTGAACTAAGAAAGCCAACTTGTTCAGATACACATTATAAAGCATAGGGTGGGAATTGTTCTCATCCTTACTTTTTTGCTGTTGTTGACATTAAAAGAAAACAATCGTTTATGTTCCGGCAACTTTGGTTAATTCTACTTTTCGTTTGCTCAGTTTTTACTGCTGTAGCACAAGATTCCCTGTATTACGATTTAACTATTCGTGTAACAACTGCTCGAATGAAAAAGATAGTTCCATATTGTGGCGTGAAGTTAGTTGATCAAAACAAGCAATCGATTTACGAAGGTTGCACGGATTATTTAGGTGAATTATTCCTTGATTCCTCTATTATTCGACCAAACAATAAATACACTATTACTATTTCAAATGAACTTTTTCATACAGACCGAAACGGAATAACCATCTCAACAATCGATTTATCCTATTCTCAAAATTTTGTAGTTGACGTTTGCTTATCACAAGGCGAGTGTTGGTCTTTCGATTGTTTCATTCCAAACGAAGAACTAGAACAAGTCTATTACGATTCTATTGCAAAGGATATCCGCCTTAAAAAAACCTATTTTGATGCGATCGAAGCCTATGAGATAACTAGACTTGGCATTTGGATTTCCTTCGAAACAAAAGAAGAAGAAGTCGTTTTGCGGGCAGAAGCAAAGAAGCTACTCAAACGTTTGAAACACTCCTTTCCAGAATTGGAAATCGAAAAAAAAGTTCATGTTGATCAGTTATTGGATCACAGACATCCTGCCTGTATGCGTGTTGTGCGACTCGGTTGATCTTCCATTTCATTCAAAATTGTTCATTCGAATTCAACCCTTATTGAACATTAATTCCTAAAATTCCCTATATTCGTCTCGATGAAGACCATCTCGTTTACAACGGCACAATACGTAAAAATTGATTACGAACTAGCACCAGCAGCTTATCGTGTTGTTGCGTCCTTTTTGGATGTGGTTCTCTTGCTCATTTATATGCTCATTGTGAGTTTGTTTCTCGGTTCTGGAATCTTTAATTGGGAAATGAATACCACAAAGGAAGTAGCCTCGTTATTTTTAGTGCGCTTGCCATGGTTATTGTACAGTCCAATTATTGAGTATCTCACAAACGGACGTTCTTTAGGTAAATACATCATGGGAATTCGTGTGGTGAAAGCCAATGGAGAAACAGCCGGTTTGCGTGAATATTTTACCCGTTGGATCTTCCGTGTCGTTGATATCTGGGTAGGTGGATTTGGATTTCTTGCTATTTTACTTGCTGGTACGACGGAAAAACGCCAACGTTTAGGTGATATCATGGCCAATACGGTTGTCATCCGCACACGTGATGCTCAAATTTATACTTTGCGCGATGTCTTGAGTATTAAAAACCAGGATAATCACACAACAACTTATCCAGCAGTTGTTCGTTTTTCAGATGAAGACATGTTGCTGATTAAAAACACCATTGTTCGTGTGCAACGTTATCCAAATGATGCCAATCGAAATTTTGCAATAGAATTGGCAAATGAAACGGCACAGCTAATCGGATTAACGGAAACACCTTCCAAACGAATGGAATTTCTAAAAACTGTACTGCAAGATTATGTAGTACTCACTCGCTAATTCATGGGAAAACTGATTTTAGTACCTACTCCGGTAGGAAATTTACAGGATATTACCCTGCGTGCATTAGATACTTTGCGTATTGCCGAAACCATTTATGCAGAAGATACCCGTGTGACAAAAAAGTTATTCAACCACTTTGAAATACAAAAACAACTTATCCCGTTTCATGCACACAATGAGCACAAACAACTGGATAGAACCATTCAAACTATTCGTGAGAATGAAGTAACAGTCTTGGTTTCTGATGCTGGAACTCCAGGTATTTCAGATCCTGGCTTTTTGTTGGTACGTGCTTGTATTGAACACGGATTGGAAGTTACCTGTTTACCCGGAGCAACCGCTTTTGTGCCTGCATTGGTCGCAAGTGGTTTTCCCTGTGACCGTTTTGTGTTTGAAGGTTTTCTTCCACATAAAAAAGGCCGACAAACCAAATGGAAATCCTTTGTTGATGAAGAACGAACCATTGTTTTGTATGAATCGCCGCACCGATTATTAAAAGCATTACAAGAAATCAGCACCTACCTTGGTCCAGATCGAATTGTATGCGTAGCACGTGAAATCAGCAAGTTTTTTGAGGAATTTAAACGTGGAACAGCCGTTGAAGTCTTAGAATATTATACAAAAACACCCGCAAAAGGAGAAATCGTTCTTTTGATCAAAGGAATCGACTGATATTCACAGATTTAATTGCAATCAATGGAAACAAACGCATTTGTTCTCACAAAAAAGGGCGACGCCGAGGTTGCCTTTAACCTACAAACGATTCAACTTCCCGCTTTAGAACCAACTCAAGTTATGGTAGCAGTTGAAGCCTTTGGGTTAAATTATGCAGATGTCATGGCTCGTCGTGGTTTATACCGTGAGGCTCCACCTTTTCCTTGTGTGATTGGATATGAAGTAGTTGGAACAATTGCATCAGTTGGAACAGCAGCTGACTCGAGTATGATTGGTAAACGAGTAGTTGCTTTTTGCCGTTTTGGAGGTTATGCCCAACACGTTATTACTGAACAACATGCAGTTGCACTCATTGAAGAGTTAGATGCTGGAGAAGCATTGGCCCTCGCAACCCAATTTGTTACAGCACATTACATGGTTGAACGCTCAGGAAATGTGCAAGCGGGCGAGCGCGTCTTAATTCATGCGGCTGCAGGTGGCGTTGGAACTGCGTTGATTCAATTGTGTAAACGCAAACAAGCAATCGTGTGTGCCAAGATTGGTTCACGATCAAAAGAACACATTGTACGCGAATTAGGAGCTGATGAAGTTGTTGTTTATACCGAAGAGTCCTATTCAACTGCTGTGAATCGCTGGTTGGGGAAAGAACGATTAGATGTGAGTTTTAATCCAGTTGCTGGATCAACATTTAAACAAGATTTTGCATTATTAGGAACTGGAGGACGAATGATTTTATTCGGTGGTTCAGAACTTTCAGGCAAACGTTGGGGCGTATTATCTTCACTCAATTTTGTGCGAAAAATGGGTTTCATTATTCCAATTGGATTAATGATGCGCTCCAAATCAATCATTGGTATTAACATGTTGAAAGTAGCTGATTTTAAACCAGCTGTATTGACCAGTTGTTTAAATGAGGTTGTTCAATTAGCCAAAAACAACGAAATTAAACCTGTAGTTGGTCAACGGTTTTCACAAGAAAATTTCATACAAGCACACCAACTATTAGAAAGTGGTACAACAATTGGTAAACTAGCGGTATTTTGGAATCAATAATTGTATTTTTGTAGTATGAAAACGCTAATTGCATTCACAGGTTTAAGTTTAATCATCATTTTGATGGGTTGCATTGAGCACCGTCCAACTGACAAAACTTTTGTGGAACCAATTACGAAACAACTGCCAATTTCAAAACTAAAACTAAAAGGTTTACGCATTTACGAAGGTGTGATTCCTTGCCCCGATTGTGCCAGTGTTTATCAACGTTTATCGTTAAAAGGCGATTCATTGGGCGTTTTTCGTTTGGTTGAAGTTTTTCGTGATGCATCAGAAGATGGTGACGAAGTATTGATCACTACTGGTTTTTGGAGACATTATTCGAAAAAGAAATTTCCAAACAAAACGTATTTATATCTATCAGAAGGTTCGTCCAGTGATTCAACGCGAATCCAGCGCTACGAAATCAATCCCAAAAGCATTACGCAATTGGATTTTAATGGATCGACGATAGATAGTTCGCGGTATTATACGTTGAAATTAATTCGTAAAAATCCTTAGGCGCGTGATGCATCCCGCGCCTAAGGAATATTTCATGCAACGAAATAGGGACGTGATTAATCACGTCCCTATGGTATTTATTGTTCGTTCGCAATTCATTGCAACCCGACCATGAAAATTTTATTTCAATTGAATATTTAATTCGTTTAATTGTGCATCATCAATCGGTGATGGCGCATCAATCATTGTATCACGACCGCTATTGTTTTTAGGGAATGCAATGTAATCACGGATAGAATCTGAACCGCTCATCGTTGCTACCAAACGATCCAATCCAAATGCTAAACCTCCGTGTGGCGGTGCACCGTATTCAAATGCGTTCATTAAGAAACCAAATTGTGCTTGTGCTTGCTCAGGCGTAAAACCAAGCAATTCAAACATACGTGCTTGTAATTGTCTATCGTGAATACGAATAGAGCCTCCGCCCAATTCCACACCGTTCATCGCTAAATCATACGCATTTGCACGAACCGCTCCAGGATTGGTGTCAATCAACTCCATATCTTCTGGTTTTGGCGAAGTAAACGGATGGTGCATGGCATGAAAACGTTCGCTTTTTTCATCCCATTCCAATAAAGGAAAATCGAGTACCCACAAAGGTTTAAACACCTCAGGATTGCGTAAACCAAGTTCTGTTCCAAGATGCAAACGCACTTCATTCATTTGTTTGCGGGCTTTGTCTAAATCACCGCTGATAACTAAAATCAAATCGCCAGTTTGAGCACCAGTAGCAGCTGCCCAAGCTTTTAGATCAGCTTCGTTGTAGAATTTATCGACCGAACTTTTAAACGTTCCATCAGCATTGCATTTCACATAAATGAGACCTTTCGCCCCAATTTGCGGACGTTTCACCCACTCCGTTAATTCGTCTAATTGTTTGCGCGTATATTCTGCACAACCTGGAACAGCAATTCCAATTACCGCTTCCGCATCATCAAACACTTGAAAACCTTTGTTTTTTGTAAGGTCGTTGAGATCTGAGAATTCCATTCCAAAACGAATGTCTGGTTTATCAGAACCATATTTTTCCATTGCTTCAGCATAGGTCATTCGTGGAAAATCACCTTCAAATTGGACACCTTTAACAGTTTCAAACAAGTATTTGATCAGTCCTTCAAACATGACTAAGATATCTTCTTGTTCCACAAACGCCATTTCACAGTCAATTTGGGTAAACTCTGGTTGACGATCGGCACGTAAATCTTCATCTCGGAAACACTTTACGATCTGATAATAGCGGTCAAAACCAGAAACCATTAACAATTGTTTGAACGTTTGAGGAGATTGTGGTAACGCATAAAATTCACCAGCGTTCATTCTGCTAGGCACTACAAAATCGCGTGCACCTTCAGGAGTTGATTTAATTAAATAGGGTGTTTCAACATCCCAAAAACCTTGGCTATCCATGTATTTACGAGTTTCCAATGCAACTTGGTTCCGCAAGCGCAGTTTTTGTTGTACAGGATTTCTTCTTAAATCCAAGTAGCGGTATTGCAAACGCAATTCTTCACCACCATCTGTATCATCTTCAATGGTAAATGGCGGTAATTTTGCAGCGTTGAGAATGGTTAATTCAGTTACAATGATTTCAATTTCGCCCGTAGGAATTTTGGTGTTTTTACTCGAACGTTCAATCACTTGTCCTTTGGCTTGAATGACAAACTCACGACCCAGTTTTCGCGCTTGTTGACACAAATCGGGTTGATCATCCATGTTGAATGCCAATTGCGTAATCCCATAACGGTCACGCAAATCCAAAAAGGTAATTCCTCCTAAATCCTTGGAGCGTTGTACCCAACCTGCTAATGTTACTTCCTGTCCGATGTGTGCTGTGCGTAATTCACCGCAATTGTGCGTTCTATACATAATGAAATCTAATGATGCGCAAAAATAGGGGTTTAATTAAGAAATCGGAATCTCTATTGGATAATTGTCTACAATACCCTACTATTTTAAGAATCAAGGTCACTATTTAGCAAAACTTAACGGCTATTTCTAATTATCTAGAAACGAATCAAGAACAACTTTGTACTTTTAAGCACAAATATTTCAATATGACAAAATATATACCCCTAGTAGCTGTAGTTCTTTTATCGTTTTCCTCTTGTATTGTGAGCAAGAAGAAATACATGAGTTTACAAACCGAGTTGGAAACGACCCAAAAGCAAAAAGACGAAAGTCTGGCTAAAATGACAACCGCTGAAAATGAGCGCATACGTTTGGAACGTGAATTGACAATTGCTGGAGCTTCCATCATTACAAAATCTGATCAAATTGTTGATTTGAAAGAACAATTAGCTGATTGTAAAGCGATTCGTGATAAACAACTTTCTCAAGTTGGTGATTTAACTGTATTAACTCAAGCTGCCAATGATAATATCAAAGAAACGTTGGCGCAATTGGAAAACAAAGATCAATACATCCGTTTGTTACAAGCTGCTAAAACGAAAGCCGATTCCATTAATCTTGCATTGGCGGTGAACTTGAAAGGCGTGTTGAAAAATGGATTAGAAGACGATGATGTAGAAATTAAAGTCGATAAAACAGTTGTTTTCGTGAACCTATCCGATAAAGTATTGTTTAAAAGCGGAAGTGCAGAATTGTCGCCAAAAGCGGCTGAAGTGTTAGCAAATATTGCCAAGATCATTGAATCTCGTCCAGATTTAGAGGTGATGATTGAAGGCTACACAGATAACGACCCGATCAAGAATTCATGCATGAAAGACAACTGGGATTTGAGTGTAAAACGTGCTGCTGCTGTTGTTCGATCGCTTCAAAAGGATTTCAATATCAATCCAAATAGGTTAATTGCTGCTGGTCGTGGAGAATACAACGCATTAGTGCCAAATGATTCGACTGCGAATAAAGCAATCAACCGTCGAACGCGAATTATTATTATGCCGAAATTGGATCAGTTCTATGATTTATTGAATCCAGATAACGCACCGAAATAAGATTTAAAATTTGTTCATTAAAGTAAGAAGGTGTCTAAAAAGTTGTAATCTGCATCGTTGTTTTCGGAAATCGACAATGGTCATTTACTCAAGTAAACTCCCATTACCTCATCCTCAACGCCTTGCATTTTCTCAACTTTTTAGACACCTTCAAAATTTAGTATAAAACAAACCTTTTTAGACAGCCTCTTTTTTGTTAACTAGGGTATGCTGAAAAACATAATTTGAATCTAAATTTTACTCACACGAACGGTTTTTTTGAAATCATTCGAATTGATGACAACAAGATAAACTCCTGGATTCAAATTTGAAAGGTCAAGTTGTTGTCTAAATGTTCCTCGATCTATTTCTCCTGAATGAATGGGTTGAATGTATTTTCCATTCATATCGTACAATGCAATTTCGAGGTTCGTTTTAGTAGGAATTTTGAATTCAAATGTGGTAACTGTGCTCACTGGATTGGGATAAACAATTGCTGCAAAATCAGTAGGAATAGGAATACCATTTTCATCCAATTCCTGTAGTGGAGTCACCTCACTTACTAGGAATTGCTCATAATGTCTATCATACGACATACCACCGGCATAACCTATATACTGATCATTATCGATTTTTCTTGTGATAACCGCTTCATCTAGTTGTACTTCCTCGAAATCGACCAATGCTGAAACTACTGGTTCAACAACTTTTTGCTCAATCGGTGGCGCAATGCGTTCTTCTGGAAGATCAGTTTTTATTGTTGTTTGCGCTACTTGTTCTTCAATGGCTTGCATGGCTGATTGTTGGATGGCAACAATTTTTTTCTTGTCTTGTTCGTGTGTACAGCTAAAAAGTGACAATCCAAAAACAACTACTAACGCAAAAACCATTCTACTTTGAAACGATTTAGTTGAGCTGGCAGACCAAGCAATAAATTCAGCATTCAGGGAATCTTCTTGTGCGGGCGTGATTCTTCCACAAACAGGTTGTCCAATCAACAATCGCAAGGTTTGTTTGATTTCCTCATTGGATTTATTGGTAAAGTCATAGACTTGAGTGGCACATTTTTGGCAAAAAGCACCCTTATCAGTAGGCGACATGGTGTTCCAGTTCTCAGAACATGGTTCGTTAATTCCAATGTGTTTCATAGTCTAAGCTTTAATTGGTTTTACATATTACACTAAGATGCATGAAACGTTCATTTTCCATAATAAGACCGTGAATATTCATTCATCTTCGTTATTTCAACTATTCAACATCCTCATTTACACGTGTAAACACAAAATTTAGAAACAAATTACAATTTTAAACAACTGAAAATAAGTGATTTAAAAAATAGTTTTGACTTTTTTAAACAATTGCTGTAACAAATAAAGAGCTTGTAGGTCATACTATCAAACAGCACGACGAAACGGCCAAGCAGTCAACGTGAAACTAGAAAAGAAAAAAACGAATTAATAATAACGATCATGAAAACAATTTACACAAGCGTACTTAGTTTATTGTTCATTGGAGCAATCAGCGCACAAGAAGGACCAGACACTACACGGTTTACAGCAGGAGGAAAAGAATTCATCATTGTTTCTCATGGAGATGTAGAAATTTCAGAAGCAGAAGGCGGAGATACGATTGAAGCTGCTCCTGATGAAGAAGAACAAGCTTCAATTGAAGCACACTGGGCAGGTTTAGAATTCGGACCAACCATTTTACTCAACGATGCCATGAAAAGTAGTTTCCCGAACGATCCACAATGGGAAAATGATCCAGGAAAATCGTTTAGTTGGAACTTAAATTTCTTGGAGCATAAATTCAAGATTTACAAAAACTATGTTGGTATTACGACAGGTTTAGGAATCAACTGGACACAAATTGGGTTAAAACAATACGTCCTGAATTCAGATGCAGATTCATTGTGGGCAACAGTTGATACCATTAATAACTTTGATAAAAACAAGTTGCGTGCAATTTACCTTACAGCTCCTTTAATGTTTGAATTTTGTTCCAAAGCAGAAGGCGACGAAGGATTTTATCTAGCAGCAGGTGTGATCGGTGGAATTCGCATCGGATCAAGTGTAAAAACAGTAATTGACACAGACAAACGTGATGTCAAAGAAAAATACAAGGGACTCTATGCTTTAAATGCTTTCCGATTAGATGCAGCAGTGAAAATGGGTTACAATAATTGGGGTGTTTTTGCCAATTACAATGTACTTCCGCTCTTCGATACCGATAAAACAGCAGCAGTATACCCGTTGACATTTGGATTGTCCTATAACTTTTAGGTTGGCTGATTTCGTAGCATAAGTAAACAAGGCCAAAAAAGAGATACTTCGCAAGAGGTGTCTCTTTTTGTTTTTATGTAGAATTAATCAACTTCTATTTCACTATAATTGGTAACTTTAAGCAGCTTTCAAAAGAACACAATAAATGATCTAAATCCACATTGATATGACCCATCAAGAGATCGCTCAAAAAATAGTTTGGCAAGACCTAAGAAGCCTAACTTTAAAAGAATTGCTCATTGAAAACAACTTGACCATTCCATGGTTCGTGGTTTCCATTTCGCTCGCCTATTTTGGTTACTATTGGCTTGCATTGCCGTTTTCTGGTTTCTATTTTCTGACCGCATTGCGTCAAGTTCACAATGGTTTCCATAATTCATTAGGAACCAATCGCTTTTTGACTTGGCTCACACTTTACCTCAATAGTATCTCCATGTTAGTATCTGTTCATGCGGTGAAATACAATCATATTCGGCATCATAAATACTGTTTGACAGACGAAGATTACGAAGGGAAATCAGCTAAAATGTCGTGGTATGGAGCTATTTTATACGGACCAATTCACCTATTCTTGATTCATAAAGTCACTTTTCAATTAGGAAATAGAGCGTATCAACGAAATGTTTTGTTGGAACTCATTTCCATAGCTATAACAGTAACTTGCGCTTTTTACTTTGAATGGAACTGGCTCATTTACCATTTTTTGGTCATGTTGATAGGAGAATTTTTAATGGCATTTTTTGCTGTATGGCTCGTACATCACGATACACACGATCATCCAGAATTGGCAAGAACGCAGCGAGAAGGATGGAAAAACAAAGTCACGTTTAGCATGTTCTACCATTTGGAGCATCATTTATTTCCAGCAGTTCCCACCATCAAATTACCAGAATTAGCACGGCGAATGGATGAAGTATTGCCAGAAATCACTAAAAAGTCAACGTTTTAACTACGATAATGAAGGAATTTGATTCTTTGTAAGAATACCTAATTAACAGTTGAATTAATTTTAAATAAAACATTAGGACAGATAGTGCATTCTATGTTTACTATGTGCCCTATTGTGGTTCAAAATGTGGTTCAACTTCACTTATGGTATAACTGAATTAATGTGCGTCCAACCAATTATCGGCTAATTCCATTTCAACTTCCATTGGAACAACTAATTCAATAGCTCCTTCCATAGCCGTTTTAACGAGCTTTTTCATGAGTTCTTCTTCACTTTCATGTACATCAAAAACCAACTCATCATGTACTTGCAAGATCATTTTGGATTGAACATTTGCTTCCGTCATAGCTTTGTCAACTGCAACCATGGCTAATTTTACAATGTCAGCGGCTGAACCTTGAATAGGTGCATTGATGGCATTTCGTTCGGCAAAACCACGAACAACAGCATTTGCTGAATTAATGTCTGGTAAATAACGACGACGTTGCATAATGGTTTCAACATACCCATTTTCGCGCGCATCCTTCACCGCATTATCCATGTATCCTTTAATCGTTGAATATTGGGCAAAATAACTGTCAATGATTTGTTTAGCTTCTGTTCTGCTGATTCCCAAGTTTTGGGATAAACCAAATGCCGACTGTCCATAAATGATTCCAAAATTGACAGCCTTGGCAGCACTTCGCTGATCTTTGGTTACTTCGTCTAATGCGGTATGAAATACTTTTGAAGCAGTAGCACGGTGAATATCAACGCCATCTCGGAAAGCTTGAATCATAGACGTATCGTTACTTAAAGCAGCAATAACGCGCAATTCAATTTGAGAATAATCTGCCGACATGAGTTTAAAACCTTCCCCACGAGCAACAAACGCACGACGAATTTCTTTTCCACGTTCTGTTCGAATTGGAATGTTTTGTAAGTTCGGATTGTTTGAACTTAAACGTCCAGTTGCAGTTACCGTTTGCATATAGCTGGTATGAACGCGCCCATCAATGCTATCTAGCATGGTTGGTAAAGGATCAACATACGTCGATTTCAATTTGCGCATTTGGCGGTAGTCGAGAATCATTCCAATAATTGGATGATCGTTTTTATGCTGTTGCAAAATGTCTTCACCCGTTGCATATTGACCCGTTTTCGTCTTTTTTGCTTTGGACGAAATTTTCATGTGGTCAAACAATACTTCACCCAATTGTTTTGGAGAATCGACGTTAAAATCCATTCCAGCTTCTGCTCGAATTTGTGTTTCCAACAATCCGATTTCCTCTTCAAGTTGCTTGGAGTAATTGTTCAAATGCGTAACGTCGATTGCGATACCTTCATTTTCCATTTTTGCTAAAACACGCACCAACGGCATTTCGATGTTGTGAAACAAATGGCGTAAGTGATCTTTCTCAATTTGTGGAGCAAACAATTGTTTTAATTGAAAGGTAATATCCGCATCTTCACAGGCATAATCAACAATGGCTTCTGGTGTGAGATCTCCCATATTGCCTTGATTTTTGCCTTTTTTACCGATTAAATCTTCAATGCTAATGGGTTGATATTGCAAATAATACTGCGCTAGAAAATCCATTCCTTGCTTGGATTCTGGCTGAATGAGGTAATGCGCAATCATCGTATCAAACAGCGGACCGTCCAATTGCAAATCATAGCGCATGAGCACTTTCATATCGTATTTTAAGTTGTGCGCTATTTTCTCAATGGTTTTCGATTGAAAGAAAGGAGCAAACTCATGGATGATCTGTTTGGCGGTTTCAAAATCTTTCGGGAAGGCAACATAATAGGCTTCTCGCTCCTTAAAACTGAACGATGCACCAACCAAATCAGCATGCATGGCATCAATACTCGTTGTTTCAGTATCGAAGCAAACTGAAGTTTGTTGCAATAGTTTATCCAATAAAGCTTTTCGTTCTTCTGGAAGTGAAACAAGGTGATAACTTGGTTTTTCTGTTGCAATCGTTTTATAACCAGCTGTTGGAGTCGCTTGTTGAACTTCAACCAAACTCTGTGTTCCGAATAGATCGAGTTGTCCGTTTTCATCTGTTGAAGCTGTGACAACAATTTCTTCACCTATGACACGTTTCGCTAAATTCCGAAATTCTAGTTCCGTGAAAATGGCTTTTATTTTTTCAGGATCTGGAGCGTCTAAAACTAAATCCAAGGGATCAAAAGGAACTGGAACATCTAGAATAATGGTCGCTAGCATTTTAGAAAGTAATCCTTGCTCTTGAAATGCGATGACATTCTCCTTCATTTTACCTTTTAAATCGTCCGTGTTTTTGAACAATTCTTCCATCGATCCATAATCCTTGATGAGTTTTTTCGCTGTTTTTTCGCCAATTCCAGGGATTCCAGGAATGTTATCAACGGCATCGCCCCATAATCCGAGAATATCGATGACTTGTAACGGGTTTTCAACTTCAAATTTTTCGCATACTTCTTTTACTCCCATAATGGAAGCAGGATCGCCACCTCGGCCAGGTTTGTAGATGAAAATACGGTCACTTACCAATTGTCCAAAATCTTTATCCGGAGTCATCATGTAAGTTATGAAACCTTCTTGTTCAGCGCGTTTTGCAAGAGTTCCAATAATGTCATCGGCTTCAAAACCTTCCAATAGTAACATCGGAATATGGAATGCTTCAATGATTTGTTTAATCGGTTCAAGCATGGAACGAATTCCTTCTGGCATTTCATCCCGATTGGCTTTATAGTGCTCGTAATCAGCAGTACGATTTGTTGCTCCACCTGGTGCATCAAAAACAACAGCAATGTGTGTTGGTTGCTCTTTTTGTATGATATCAATGAGTGCATTGGTAAATCCAAATGCGGCAGAGGTGTTTTGTCCTTTGGAATTGATCCGTGGGTTTTTCGCAAATGCAAAATATGCACGGTAAATCAACGCAAATGCATCGAGTAAGAACAATTTTTTTTCTGCTTGAGGAGTCAGCATAGCCATTTTTTGAAGTGAGCTACAAGTTTAAGGAATAATGATGATAGTTGATTCAGAATTGAAAAACGAAAATAAATGGGCATATAACTTACTATCTAATATCCTGAGTTCGACTTTCACTTTCTTTTTTTCATTCCAATCGCAAGTTTCTTATCTTCATGACATCTAATACTACGTGGAAGCGCTCATTTTGGTTGATTCGGATGAAATTTTGGCATTACAACAGGGAGACCGAGCGGCCTTTCAACGACTGGTTGGTACCTATTCTGAAAAAATTTACCGCCTTGCACTGTCAATTCTCCAACACCAAGAAGATGCAGAAGATGTAACACAAGACGTTTTCACAACAGTTTATTCATCAATTGCACAGTTTAAGCAGGATGCAAAGCTTTCTACCTGGATGTACCGAATAACGGTGAATAAATGCCAGGAATTGATTCGTAGAAAATCCCGCAAAAAACGCTTTGGTTTTATGACTTCATTGGATCAACTAGAGTCGACAAAAACAAGCGATTTTATGCACCCAGGAGTTGAATTGGAAAACAAAGAGCGAGCTGCAATTTTGTTTAAGGCTATTAATCGCTTACCTGAAAACCAACGCTTGGCTTTTACAATGCATAAATTGGAAGGAATTCCGTATGATGAAATTGCTCAAATTCTCAATGTAACGCTTGCTTCCATTGAATCACTGTTGTACCGCGCCAAACAACAATTGAAGCAGTCATTATCGGATTATTATGAAGAAAATGAACGTTGAGCGCAAGTATTTAAACGAACTGTCATCAAAGTAATTAGCATGGAAACAAAAAAAGAACAATGGATTGAAGAAACGTTCAACAGCTTAAACGAGCTGAATCGTACGCCTTTGTCTGATCGTTTGAAACAACGGTTGGAAGCAATTCCTACTAGGAACAATCCGCTTGGAACGAAAATAATACCATTAAAAGCTGTATGGCTAGCTGCAGCAAGTATCGCTGTGTTAATTACATTGAATATTACCGTATTTCAAAAAGTGAGTGCTTCAGATAAACAGGAGTCTTCTATTTATTCCGACTATTTTTCTTACCTAGATTCTATCTAATGAAACAAGTGAAATTTTATAAACTAGTGATCCTACTGCTTGTTGTGTTAAACGCGGTGACACTTTATTTTTTGTGGAATTCCACGGATGACAAAAGAGATGGCAGACCACACCGAAAAAGTTTGGTAACCGTTTTGGATTTAAAGGGCGATGCGAAAACGACAATAGCACAGCTCGAAAAAGACCATTTTCATGAAAAGGATTCACTCATTAATAGTAGTCGAAAACTACATGAACAATTGTTTCAGTACTTCGGAGATGAAACAAAAGATAGTACTTCCATTGCAACGTTGATAGACAAAATTGTGGAAAATCAACGGTACACAGAACAAATGACATTCCAGTATTTTAAAGCTGTTAGTCGTTTGTGTACAAAAAAGCAACGCGTGGAATTAAACCATGCGATCCACTTTGCTATCAAAGGCATGGGAAGTGGACCTCGTCAGCATCCAAAAAAATAATTTTTTGATTGCGCAAGTTTTGAATTGAGAGAACATCTAATAAAACGAAAACAGAAAATTATGAGAAAACTTACTTTAGGATTAGCAATAGGATTGTCAGGAATGGCTTTCGCTCAAACAAATCCAGCAATTACATCATGGCTCATTAATACCTCCAATATTATGGGAAGACATTATGTATCTGGAAATCCAACTCCCATTAATGACAATGTACAAGCAAATGTTCAAACTGTACAATATTCTGCAAATTGGGTCTATGTGAGTACAGAAGGGATTCCAACCTACATTACTGGACCTTTTTTAGATGGCAATCCTTCGTTGGCTTCAAGTCAGAATGCGATTTTTAAAATTTCACTTTTCCCAGTTGAAAATACAGGAACACCAACAAATACTTCAGGTGGAAATATTGGAATTTTCATCAATGGTGTTGCTTTGTTTGATTACCGTGATGGTGTTTCTTGGAAAAATTCTACAGGCGCATTGGCTGGTGGCCCGCTTGGTGGAATGGGTGATGGAATTTGGAACCGCGATGCAATTGTGGCAGAACGTGGAGGATTTGATTGCTCAAAAGGTCATCCAGCAATGGGTAATTACCACCATCACCAAAATCCAAGTGCGTTTAACTTAGATCTAACAGTTATTTCTACAGTCTGTGATATTTACGCAGCAGATGGATTGTATGCGATTGATTCAACGATTCATTCACCATTGATTGGTTTTGCTTACGATGGTTTCCCTATTTACGGAGCATATAGCTATAAAAACACAGATGGGACAGGTGGAATTGTGCGTATGAAATCTGGTTATGAATTGAGAAATATTACGACACGTACTGTCTATGCAGATGGTTCAGATGTAACAGATGGTCCAGCAGTAAATGGAACTTATCCTTTAGGTTTATTCCGTGAAGATTACGAATACATTGCCAGTGCAGAACCCGATTATTTGGATGAGCACAACGGACGTTTTTGTATAACACCAGAATATCCAACTGGAATTTATTGTTACTTCGCTACAGTGGATGAAAATTGGAATTCGGCTTACCCGTATGTTGTTGGACCAACCTATTACGGTACAAAAACGGCATCAAAAGTGACAACTATTTCAGAAGCAGTAACAACGTATACTTCCACTGCTGGAATTACGGATGCGACGAAAGATCTACATTTTACGGTATTCCCCAATCCATCAGCAGATGTTCTAATCGTTCAATCGAAAGATGTACATCAAGGAACTATAGCAGTTACCTTGGTTGACGCAAGTGGAAAGGTCATTCAAAATCAAGAAATCTACCCTGGAAGTACGATCTGTTATTTCCAAGTAGGAAACCTCACTAGTGGAACGTATTTCATCAACGTTCAAGATGGTTTAGCACTTTCTACTACAACAGTAGTTATTGGAGAATAGGATTTTCATAAACAGGTACAGTTAAGTCAGGTAAAGGCTTGGGGTGGAGATCTCAAGCCTTTATTGTTTTTCACCGCAAAGTAATCAGTATAAGGAATGGATTGAGTTTCTTAAGGTAATCCTACCTCTTGATTTTCTATGTTTCCTTTGTGCACTATGTGGTTGAAAATTTACCAAATTCAACTTTTGAATGTAAAGCCAGGATTCCTTTTCCACTATCAACAGCCATCTTCTTAAAACTAATCGTTGATCATCGTTTTTCAAACCGCGAGTTCATTAATTTCAATCTGTGAAACGATTTTTAATTCTATTTTTCAGCTATTCCTTGGTGTTTGTAGTAGGCTATCTAACAGTTGGAATCATTGTGCATTTTGTGAAACCAGAAATGAAAATGCTTCCAGCTTTCATTGAAAACGCCTTACCAGCAGTTGAAGAAGAAGCCCAATTGTCGCCCCAACAACAGTCGCTCGAAGGAATGGATTACCGTTTATTGACCGATTCCGATTTTGATTCTACTGCTCCCATCTATTTTGGAAACAACAATTACAGCGAAGAACACGGGATTTTCTGTTTCCGTGGAAATGCACAACGCAATCATCCAACACGTGGAACGATTACTGGAAAACCAACTACAGTTCGCTTAGATTGGGTGTTCAATACGGCTTACGATTCGCGTTTGACAGATTTTGGTGTCTGGGGCGGAGGAAGCGGTTGGACAGGACAACCATTGGTCGTGAAATGGCCCGAAGAGCAACGCAAACAGCTATTTCAATTGGAATCGACCTACTTGAATCAAACCGATTTTAAAGAAATCATTGTCGGTTCTTTGAGTGGTAATATTTATTTCATCGATTTTAAAAGTGGTAAAGCAACACGTCCATATATGTCTATCGGTAATCCTATTAAAGGAACCGTTTCCCTTGATCCACGCATGAATGGCTTACTAACCGTTGGACAAGGAATTCCCAATGGCGATCGATTTGGGGCGTATTTATTTGATTTATTCACGGGTAAAGAAATTGATTACCGCTCAGGAATGGATCCTACATCGCGGCGATTATGGGGTGCACATGACAGTAATCCGCTCATCGATGCAAAAAACGGTTGCTTGTTTTGGCCAGCAGAAAATGGACAGATTTACAAAACCTTCCTCACGAAAGAAAAGACCTTTGGCCCTACGCAGAAATTCAATTATGGTGTATCAAAGCATCCTGATTTGGGTTTAGAAGCGAGTTTAGGTGCGTATAAAAACTTGGGCTTTTTTGGCGACAATGGCGGAAATGTATTTTGTTTGAATCTCACAACGATGCGCCCCGTTTGGTTGTTTGATAACGTGGACGATACCGATGCAAGTTTAGTGATCGAATCGGAAGGAAAATCAACCTATTTATACCTTGGAAATGAAGTCGACAAACAAGGACCAACGGGAATGGCTTATATCCGCAAATTGGATGCTTTAACGGGAAAACAACAGTGGACGTTTAGTCGACCATGCAGTGGTTCAGAAGTAGCAGGTAAAGTAAATAGTGGAGGAGTTTTAGCAACCGTTTTACCTGGAAAAGAAAAAGCGAAAGCCCTTGTTTTTGCCATTTTCTCCCGCGTGAATGGATCCATGAAAGGCGAATTTGTAGCCATCGACAAACAAACAGGAAAGGCGCGTTACTCCATTCCAATGAACGCCTATTCATGGGCTTCTCCCATCGACATCTACGATAAAAGCGGAAATTGCTACGTCTTTTTCACGGACGTCTATGGCACCATTTACTTGATCGACGGCGTTTCAGGAGACGTTATTTATCAAGAGAAAACGGCGTATGTTTTTGAATCATCGCCAATTGCGTGGAATAATCGGATTGTTGTAGGAACGCGTGGGAGTACCATTTTGAGTTTTGTTGTGGAGTGAAGTTTTAATAAATCAGAAAGATAGGTAGTGTGTCAATTTGCACCTGACCTAAATGAATTATAACAACTATAATCCAGAAAATAGTGTTAAATTACCCATGTAAACCTCCTAAAAATGAATACGAATATGCCATTTTTTTTGATGTTACTAATGACCTTGATGTCATTAGTAAGTTATTCGCAAGAATTTATCTGGAACGATAAAAAGGACGTTCTTGTAGTTAATTATAGCTCAGATGTTGGCTTGGAATCTAAAGTTGTACTTTACGTTGAAAATGACTCGATTAAAACAATGTCTTTACATGAAATTTATGTAGATAATGGCATTAAGGCAATGAATCTTATGGTAGTAGATAAGTTTATTGAGCTTTTTTCATCGAGTGCAATTGAATATGAAGCTCATATCGTTCGCAATAATGATAAGCACTATATAGCAGGCTTTAAGGTGAAAAACACTAGTTATCAGGATAAACCACAAATAGTTGTTAAGATTGGATTCAGCGATGCTTTTGCTTCAACCGAGTTATTTTTCGATAAGGATTTATATATTCAGAACACGAAATATTATTATTCTGGAATAAGGTAAGGTAATGTTGATAGTGTTATCGATCGTTACTTGTGTTCTTAAAAATAAATAGCTTTAAAATGATAAAACTAATTATAGCTATCTTATCAATGTCGGTGTTTACGGATGGTAGTACAATCAACCTATTTGAAGGAATTGACGAAATAAAATTAAACGAATCAAGGTTTAATCACGTGAAAAAAATGAATCCCGATTTTAAGTATTCAAAACATTTTCAAAAACATGAAATACTGCCAATTCTGTTAGGTCATTTTTCTAAAAATATGTACTCCAAAGAGAAAGGAATAACCGTTTATTTCAAGAAGAGATGGGTGTTGGGAAATTATTATCCTAATAAAATTTGTTTAGATGCTAGCTATACTGGTAAATCAACTTCAGGAATTGGTATTGGAAGTAGTTTTGATACTATAATTGGTCTAATAGATACAACTTCAAAGTGTCGATTAGATGTTGAATCTCCGAGTTTTCTTCAGTTTACTATGAAAATAGCAAAGTATCGGTCTATCGTATTGACCTTTCACGGAAAAGAAACGAATGATACTACAAGAGTTAGGTATATTGAGATGGAATATAGAGACCTTCGTTAAATGGGTAATAACAGTTAATCAATTAAAAAATCAACTAATTTTCAAAACCAATATTCGTTTTATACTTTCGTTCAATACCAAAGCAATTCGCACCAAAAACGATCCAAGACCATAAAATGAATCTACATACATCAATGAAAATCAAATTACTAGTATTCCTGATCTGCTTGGCCACAACTACTAAATTTCATGCACAAAACAAGAATGAATACGTTAAGCGTGAATTCGCCATGTGTTCATTTAATGAATTGATTGCTAACAGTCAAAAAGGGTCCATGAATAAAAAGCTTGAAACCATTGAGATTCATGATTTCAATAGTGCCAGAACCTTTTACTGGATTAATGATTCAATAGTTATCGGTTGTTTTATATTTGATCTTGACTCAAGTGCCGTTGTTAAATGCAGTTGGATCTATCAAAATTCAACAGATTCATTAATGATTGATACCTTTTTGAAAGGAGGTAAAACAAAAGAATCTGTTTTGGAATATGACAAACCCTGTTTGGATTGTCCTGCTGTATCACATGTCATTTATAAGATCAAGAGAAGACGATGTCCCAAAGTAATCAGGTCAACTATAATCATTCATTCTTATTAAAGATAAATAGTGGTATAAATGAACTATTTATTAATCGTATTCCATTTATGATCAACTGATTTCTATTTGATTCCGCCAAACTAATTTTCAAACGTTTCTTGGAAAATGGCAAGCATACTTAAATCCTTTCTTCCATAAATTGCAAATACAATTTTTTTGAAGCGGTCTTTGTAGGTGTGTTCAAGTGCTTCTTTAAAATAGGTAGCAATCTTTTTCGGATCATTTTGAAATACACCACATCCCCAAGCACCAAGAATCAGACATTCAACTTGTTGACTAACTGCTAATGCCAACATTTTATCCATTCGCTTTTTAAATACTTCTTCTATCGCATCGATCTCATTCTGACGCTTGTGTTGTAACATTGCACCCTTATTTGGCGCAGGAGCTGTGATCACATCCACTTTAACCAACGATTCTAAGAAAGTGCCTTCGTCATTCATCCAGAAGAGAACATTTGGGCTGTAAATCATGTAATCTGAATACAAAAACGTAGTGTGCGCTTTATTGTAGTGATACATCGTTAAATCCTTCGTTAAAGAAGCATATAAGCTGGAAGAACGAGCCAAGCTTTCCTCTTGAGCTGATGCTCCTCCAATAAAACCGCCTCCTGGATTTTTTGCAGATGCAAAATTTAAAATCGCTACTTTTTGAGTTGAATCCTCTTGAATCAAAGCTGCTATAGTGGATAGATTTTTTACCTCGATTTCAGTTGTGTAACCTGTAATTTGAGTCGTTTGCTGATGGATTAACGCTTCTAATTCAGCTGGACTAGCTGTAAATGTAAGGCTCACTGATTGCTCAATTTCGGCTTTTACTAGGATCTTATGTTCGTCCTTTAGAAATTCCCCTTTCTCAATTATTGCAAGGGTTTTCTCGGCAATGAGTTTATTTTTTGACATTGTTTTCTTGTTGAACCATTTAGTGGATCCTAGGAACATCAATTGAATTCATGTTTCTTGATCGTTTCTGTTATGATTAATTTTTATTTCTCCCTTTTTCGTTGGGATATAACGTTTGTACGATAGCGCTTTGCCAGAATTCTTTCGTTTCGACATTGAGAACACTTAGTTTGCCATTGAAAGCCGCTCCAGTATCAACGTTCCATACGTTTACGCCATTCATTGGAACCAGTACATCGTAATTTATAGTGGGCGTATGACCGATGAAAATTTCCTTGAACAACTTTAACCGTCTAGGATATGATTTCGAATCTTTTTGAATACGCTTATCCATCGTCAACGCCATTTCCCATAAAGTTCTATCCCATTTGTAATTGGATGAATACACTTCTTGCTGCGGTCCATGCATGGATGAAAAACCTGCATGAATGAATAGATTATTGTCTTCATCAATGTGAAAATGTTGCAAACGATTGAAGAATTCGATGTGTTTTGCCTTTTCCTCTGGGCTAATCGATTCATAACTTTTAACAGTTGCTTCTCCACCATGAAATAACCATGTTGCGTTAGCAATGTCGGATTGAAGCCATTGTTCACACCATTCGTCATGATTGCCTTTGATGAAAATACAGTGGTGTTTTTCATTCAATTCGATCAGGTAATCAATCACTTCTTTCGATTCGCTCCAACCGTCCACATAATCACCCAAGAAAATCAAGGTATCATTTTCTGTAATGTCGATTTTCTTCATTACTTGTTCAAGGGCTTTGTAAGCT
Organism: Fluviicola sp.; assembly: GCA_043721195.1. Taxonomy (GTDB): domain Bacteria; phylum Bacteroidota; class Bacteroidia; order Flavobacteriales_D; family Crocinitomicaceae; genus Fluviicola. The sequence continues at coordinate 32,211 of JAYSRF010000229.1, forward strand.
CCATGAATATCTCCTATGGCAAATGTTCTTTTCATAGTTTTAGTTTATACATGACATCTGTTCTCAACGCATATTTTACACCTGATCTGATTTCTTCTCCAGCATGTTTCATTGGATGATGAAAAATCAATGCTGTACCTTTTTTGGGTTGAATCGTATGGTTTTCAAATGTTGTTTCTCCGCCTTCAAAGTCATCGTTTAAGTAAATCATAAATGTAAAACAACTAGCTTCTCCAATGCCTCTTACATAACTCCCATCAATGTGCTTTTTAAAATATTGATCCTTTTCATACCGATAGAATCGAAAAAATTCATTCAATCCAATCGCACTACTGTTTCCAAATTCTTCTATAGCATAAGGTTTGAACTTTTCCCAAATTCGATTCGCCAGATCAACATCGATAAATGTAACCCTCGAATTATTTCTAACCCCTTTTACAATTATTTCTTTGCCGTAGACTTGAACTTTTGCTTCCTCATATCCTTTTTGCTCACTCCAGAAAATGAGATCATTGCACTCTTGTTCTGAAAAGAAATCCTCAATTAAGTACAAGTTGGGTTCTAAATCAATGCGTTTCATCTCTTAAAATTCAATGTATTCAACTGGAACCTCATCGCACAACCAAACGCCATTCTTTGACAAGTAGAGAGGATAACCATCTTCATGCATTTTACTGGCATTTATTTTCAGAATAATGGGTTGTCCACGTCTACTTCCTACTTTGATTGCTGTTTCTAGGTCTTTACTCAAATGAACATGTAATCGCTTCATTTTTTGTAAGCCATTACTTTTTATGTTAGTCAAATACTTTTCTACTGTCCCGTGATACAGAAAATCAGCGGGTTTTGTTGGCTCGAATTCCAAATCAACGTTGACTGTGTGCCCTTGGTTTGCTCGAATTTTAGTGTATTCATCATTGAACGCGAATCGTTGTTTGTCGTTTGTTAGGACAACTTCTTCCAACGTTTCAAAATCTAAGTACATGTTGCGGCTCGTGCATTTTTCGATCAGTTCATCCACATCTACCCAGCCATTAGCATCCATGGATATTCCAATTTCTTCAGGTTTGTGTCGAAGAACCAGACTTAAGAATTTACTGATGTGTTTTAGGTTTTTCATATTATAGTTGAATTTTATTTTGGTAGGTCAAAGCAAGGTCTGTGCAGCCTTATTACAGAGGTGTTCAATATCATTATTACGCACCAACTCTTTTAACCAAATTTCAGGAATTGATTCATATCCGTAATACAAGCCTGCCAATCCTCCTGCGATAGCTCATGTTGTATCTGTGTCACCGCCCAGATTAACTGCTTTTAATACGGTTTCAGCATAACTATTGGATGTTAATAAACACCATAGACTTGCCTCAAGACTATCCAAAACATATCCTGAAGAATTGATATTTATTTCTTCCAGATCTATCAAGTTTTGACGTTCAAAAGGTTCTACCTTATTACCTAACACTCGATGGAATACGTCTATTTCTTTTTGTGAGCAAATCGGGTTTAGCGCTAAAAATTCATTCACCGAATCTTGCATCATCGAGAAACTATCCTCTTTTGAGTTACCTAACACTATAAATCTCGCATATTCTAGATATATAAAGCAAGCTATTACTGATCTAATATGTCTGTGCGTTAAAGATGATACTTCTTTCACAAGGTCAAAACGCTTATGTATTGGTTTGTCTTTTGAAAAAAACAGTAACGGGAGTATTCGCATCAAAGAACCATTACCATTGTCCATTTCTGAATCTCCACCAGCCAAATAAGGTGAAATACCATTTTCCAAGTTATGGATTGCAGTGTTCGTTGCAATTCCAATATCAAAAACTCTTCCATGTGGTGTCCACAATTGAGCATTCCGCCACTTGACAAAATTAGCTGTCATATGATTCAGATCATACCCATCACATAAGCTGTCTAGTAAACACAAAGTCAGAGAAGTATCATCACTCCAAGTTCCTTTCGGTTGACCATGTGAACCATATTCTTTCATTTCTGAAACAGGATTCCTTTGCAAATGATCACGACTTTTAAACTCTACAGGGACTCCTAAAGCATCTCCAACAGCAACACCGAATATGGCACTTTTTATTATCTCTTTATTTGTAGTCATTTTATCATTCATTTAACTGATCTCTCACTTCCATCAAGGCGAATCCGAGTAAATTTGCACCTTTCCATGCTGTAGGATTGTGTGCATTTGCATCGTCTTCGGTTAAACCAATTCCCCAGATTTTATCAACGGGACTTGCTTCAACAAGTACTTTGTTTTTTGTTTGGAGTAAAAATTGTTTCAATGCTTCATTTTGTGAGAACTTTAATAAATTCCCTTGTTTCACTAATTGAAATTTATGCTGATCCCAAATCTCCGGATCAAAATTTCGAATTTGCCGACCCAAATTTTTTACATCTTTCGGAGATTCTTTCTGAAGGATTCGTTCCAAAATTTCACGATCGTTAAATAAAAGTGCCTTTTGAGCCATCATGTAATGTTCGGCTGTTTTATACACACTATTGTTCTCTGTAAATTCGCTCGGCCACCATTGGCTCATGCAGGTTTTGATAATCGATCCATCTCTACTTGGTCGATGTCCCCAGAAAAAAAGGTAATCAACATTTGTTTGAGTTATAAGCCATTCCGTTGAGTATTTCATGACTAGAACAAATTATACTGTTTGTAAAAATTGTCTTCTTCTCTATCGCGAATAGAGTTTGAACTACACACGTTTTGGTAGCCCATTTCTTTTAAACGATCTACTGCGTTGTAACTGAAAATTCCATGCGAAGCTATAAAGTACAAATCACCTGCGTTTTTAGCTTTCAATGCAGTTGCTAATTCGATAAACGTTCTTCCACCGTCGCAAATATCATCAATGACAACACATGCTTTTCCATTCAAATCATCTGTGTTGACATCACTTTTTACGATTTGACCCGTTGCAAGATCTCGGACTTTAATTCCAGTTGCAATTTGACCTTTGTATGCAATTTTTTCAGCTAGTTTATCTACTTTCTTATACGCTCCAATATCTGGCGAAACCAAGGTGAAATCGGTCAGTTTCAATTCGGCAATAAAGTACTTCACCATTTCGTAATTGGCTACGTTTGTGCAACGATTCAAGAGTGCAACGGAAACATCACTGTGTGCATCAAAAACAATGACCTTATTCAGGTTCAAACTATTAATGATTCCTGCAAAGACTTTGATCGATAAAGGTTCACCTGGAACCATTACCCTATCTTGTCTAGCGTAAGGAATGTATGGAATAAACAATTCAATGTAGTTAACATCCATGTTCCGAAGTGCATCAACAGCCAAACACAAAGTCATTACATCATCGGATGAATTTAAGCGCGTATTGATTCTGACTTGATCATTTTCAGAGAACGGCACCAAGAATTTCACATGACATTCACCACCTGAAAATCGTTTCATTTCTACCGATTCATTGGATTCAAATAAGTTGATTGTTTTCATTATTTCCAGTTTTTAAAGTTCGAAGTGAAATCCTTTTTTGGTTAATTCTTTGTATGCACTATTGTCAAAACTGTAATAAAATGCAGCTTTATGCGGAACATTTTTTTCTTTTTCATCCAATTGTTTTAACAATCCCATTCCAATTATTTTTTTGCGGAAATTGCGTTTATCAATTGGCGTTTGTAGAATTGCTTCATACACTAATTGCAACTGACTCAGTGTAAATTTTTCATCCAATAATTCGAAACCGATGGGTTGGTATTGAAGCTTACCTTTTAATCGTTCAACGGCAAGTGTTACAATTTCACTGTGATCAAATCCCAATTCTGGCAAGGTTGAAATTGCATGCCATTCCGCTTGGATGGTATCACGACCAGCCACTAATTTGTATTGTGACTTATTGACGAGCGCAAAATAGGCAACAGAAACAATTCTTTCCCGAGGGTCACGATCTAATTTACTGAACGTATAAAGCTGTTCTATAAAAACATCTTTAATTCCCGCTTTTTCCAACAGAATCCGATTTGCAGATGCTTCTGTTGTTTCATTCATGTAAACAAAACCTCCTGGTAAAACCCATTTGTTTTCAAACGGTTCCTTTTCTCTTTTCAGTAGGAGCAGTTTTAATTCTCCTCCATCAAATCCAAAAATAACGCAGTCAGTCGCTAAAGCTGGTCTTTCGTATTCGTATTGATAGGATGTTTTTTGACTCATTCAAAGTGTAATTATGACACAAAGATAGAAATCAACTACACATAGCAACTATTCTTAGTGTTAATTTTACACATTTCTTCAATTTATTCCTGAAAACTCGATAATTGCGGTTTTCCGCAACGCATTTTCAGTATTTATACGGTTTTTTCTGTCATTTACATCTACTACCTTGGTACCATGCAATTTAGATAGAGAAACTAGGTGATTTCTAATCAACAATTGCAATTAAGCACTACTTATTGAATGAAGAATTAACACTGTATACATCCTATAATTTACCAGATGAAGTATTTTGTCCCGCTATTTTTTTGTCTTTGTTGCCTGCAATCATGTCGATTAGATACGAATCAAAAAACGCAAAACGAGCAATCGTATGACAGTATTGTTGCATTTTTAAAAGTGAATCAGCCTTATTTTGATGATTTTTACGTCCATCTTGCACCTCAGGAACGTGATTCTGCCAAGGCTATTATGAATGATATGCTCCTGTTAGATTATCATTCGATGATTGATAAACACGACATTCAAGATGAAGCCTTTTTCATAGCAGGTATTGATTTAACAGGGAGGTTTGTTAAATCTATTAAGGAATTAGACGAAAAAAAGAAGTTTACCGAAGTATCAGTGCACAACTAGTAGAAGCATTTTCAACGTTTAAGATTTCCGCTCAATTTCTTTCAAATTCTCCATCTTCTTGGTTTGCAAGAATCCGTTGATGTCTTCGAAATGCGTTTTCACACGTTGATTGCCAAACTCATAGACTTTGGTCACCAATCCGTCTAAGAAATCACGGTCATGCGAAACAAGAATCAGCGTTCCATCAAAATCACGCAAGGCATCTTTGATAATATCCTTGGTTTTCATATCGAGGTGATTGGTAGGCTCATCGAGAATCAAGAGATTAACGGGTTCCAGCAACAATTTGATCATCGCCAAACGGGTTTTTTCACCACCAGAAAGCACTTTCACTTTTTTGGTGCTGTTATCGCCGCCAAACATAAATGCACCCAATAAATCCTTTATTTTCATGCGGATATCTCCCTCAGCAATGCGGTCAATGGTTTCAAAAACGGTCATGCTTTCATCTAGCAATGCTGCTTGATTTTGCGCGAAATACCCGATTTGAACATTGTGTCCCAATTCCATTGAACCTGTAAAATCAATTTGATTCATGATCGCTTTCACCATCGTCGATTTTCCTTCGCCGTTTTTCCCTACAAAAGCCACTTTTTCGCCACGTTCGATGGTAATGGAAGCATCAGCAAAAACAACCTGGTCACCATAGGATTTGGATAATTCATTGACCACAACAGGATAACTTCCAGCGCGTGGAGCAGGTGGAAATTTTAAGCGTAAAGCAGAAGTATCAATCTCATCGACTTCAATTGGCTCCAATTTTTCAAGCATTTTCACCCGCGATTGTACGGACAATGTTTTCGAATAGGTTCCTTTAAAACGCTCAATGTATTCAGTGGTATCAGCGATGAACTTTTGTTGATCATCGTAGTGTTTTTGTTGTTGAATGCGTCGGTCTTTGCGCAATTCCAAGTAATCAGAATACTTTGCTTTGTAATCGTAAATACGTCCCATCGTAACTTCAATGGTGCGGGTTGTAATCGCATCGATAAAAGCACGGTCATGGGAAATAACGATTACCGCTTTTGCACTGTTGATCAAAAAATCTTCCAACCACTGAATGGATTCGATGTCCATGTGATTGGTTGGCTCATCGAGCAGAATCAAATCGGGTTTTTGAAGTAGAATTTTAGCCAATTCGATGCGCATACGCCATCCTCCACTAAATTCAGAAGTTGGTCTAGTGAAATCGGTACGCAAAAATCCCATTCCAAGCAGTACTTTTTCAACTTCTGCTTCGTAGTTTATTTCTTCGATGGAATAGAATTTCTCACTCAGCTCAGAAACCTGCTCAATGATTTTATAGTATTCATCCGAATCATAATCCGTGCGCACGGTTAACTCTTGATTCAACGCTTCAATGGCATCACGCATGGCAAAAATAGACGCAAAAGCCTTACTTGTTTCCTCAAAGACGGTTGCATCATCTTCTGTTAATAAATGCTGTGGTAAATAGGCAACAATGTAATCTTTGGGTGAAGAAACGGTTCCGGAACTTGGTTTATTTGTGCCAGCCAAAATTTTCAACAAGGTTGATTTACCAGCCCCATTTTTACCCATCAAGGCAATTTTGTCGTTTTCATTCACGGAGAAAGAAACATCACTAAACAATGTTGTTCCACCAAATTCTACTTTAAGACTATCTACTGTAAGCATGCACTATTTTTGAAGGTGCAAAGATAGTGAAAGCAACTAGATTGAATCATTTAGAATAGTTGAAAGACAGGTTTGGGAATTGTAATCATTTTAGGAAAAACTATTTTCAAGGAATACCATTATATTTGTTCTTGAAATTCCAATCGATTGTCATGTACATCAAAAAAGTTCACATCAACAATATACGTTCCATTAAAGATTTTGAAATGGAATTTGATCAACCAGCTGGTTGGCACGTGATTATTGGTGAGAATGGATCCGGCAAATCTACAATAGTTAAGGCAATTGCATTACAACTTCTTGGTAATGATGTTAAAGGGTTACGCATCAATTTATTTGAATGGCTGAACAACCAATCTTCTACTGGAATGATATCCAATACTATTATTCTTGAAAATGATGATGAATATTATGACAAGATAGATAAACAAGAATTTACTTACAAAACCAAGTTTTTAAATTCAAGTATTGAAACTGATTTCGTAGAAAAAATTGAGACTGGTTTTAAAAAACAATTGTTTAAGCAACAAGATAAAAAAGGATGGTTTTCGGCTGCTTACGGCCCATTTCGAAGGTTTACAGGAGGAATCTCAACTACTGAATTCAAAAGTCACCCCAAACTAACAGCTCATTTGTCCATTTTTGGAGAAGATGTTGCATTGACAGAAGCATTGGATTGGTTAGTTCAACTAAATTACAAACAATTAGAAAAAAAGGAAGAGGGTAAAACGTTAGATTACATAAAAACACTTATCAATTCAGAAGATTTTCTGCCACATCATGCCAAATTAGAAAACGTAAATTCAGATGGTGTATTTTTTAAAGATGGAAATGGACAACTCATTTCTGTAAATGAACTAAGCGATGGTTACCGCTCTATATTGAGCCTTACATTTGAGTTAATTCGGCAAATGGTACGTGTTTACGGGATTAAAGAAGTCTTTCGAAATATTGAAAATAGTGAACATAACATTCCTGTTTCAGGTGTTGTATTGATAGATGAAATTGACGCACACTTACACCCTACTTGGCAAACAAGTATTGGTCAATGGTTCACCAAGTATTTCCCTAGGATTCAATTCATTGTTACAACCCACAGTCCGCTTATTTGCCGTGCGGCAGAAAATGGTTCTATTTGGCAATTAGCTGCTCCTGGAAGCAACCTTCAACCTGGACAAATTACAGGTCTAGAAAAAGACAAACTAGTGTTCGGAAACATTCTAGAGGCTTATGGAACTGAAGCGTTTGGAGCAAGTCCAGTAAGATCAGCAAAATCTCATGAAAAACTAGAGCGATTGGGTGAACTGAACATGCTTTCAGCTTTAGGGAAAATAGATGCGAAACAAGAACAAGAACGTTTGTCATTGCAAAAAACACTGAGCACCGATGATCCAACTGGTTTCTAAAGAACTTTCCACTACAGAACAAACTATTCTTGATGATTTACAAACCAAAGTGAATCTTAAACCCCTATTTGCAGAAAAAACAACAGAAGCACAAAATTTATGGCATTCGAAAGGAGGTGTTACAGGAAAACGCGCCTTTGAAATAATCAGAGCAGACCTCTATAGTTTATGTGTATCCGTGGGTGTTTGTAATTACTGCGAGCAAAGTGAAGCGAATGACATAGAACACATTCATCCAAAATCCTTTTTCCCTGAATTTTCATTTACGTGGGATAATTATTTGCTCGCTTGTAAACAATGTAATTCTGCATTCAAATTGGACAAATGCTTCGTCATTGATTCAACAAATGAACTTCTTTCAATACCTAGAAATACAGAACCACCGCACAAAACACATGCTCTCATCAATCCCAGAACCGAGAATCCGAATGAATTTATGATTCTCAATTTGAAAACATTCCAATTTATGCCTTTACCCGATTTAAGCAAAAAAGATCAAAACAGAGTGAAAGCTACACTGGAAATTCTTGCGCTAAACCAACGTGATATTCTTACTGAAACACGCAAAAGTGCTGCAAAATACTACTTTCAACGATTGAAATTATTATTAGATATACTCAATTGTAATACGATTAATGAGTTAGAAAACTTGCTAACTCCGTATGATGATATGCTCAATAAAAATTTATCATTAGTAGCATTAAAAGACGAATTGAAAAACAGTTTTAAAAAGGAAATAATAACCTATCAACACCCTTCGGTATGGCATTCCATAAAAGTAATAGAAAGTAGAACGGAACCACGTTGGGTTAAACTCTTTGAATCAATTCCAGAAGCACTTGATTGGTAGCCTCATCAACTATTTAACTTTCTTTATTAACAAGTGTTTCCATTAATTTGTGTAATTTTGCACATCTAAAAGCAACAAAATATGTCAGTTACTGCAACAGATCTTGGAATCCAAGAAACGCTAAAAACACTCGGAATTGAAGCTATCAATCGTGGAGCATCAACAGGAAGTCATTGGTTCAACACACGTGGAACACAAATTGATTCAATTTCACCAGTAGATGGTCAATTAATTGCATCTGTGCATTCGGCGACTGAAGCAGAATACGAAGCAATTATTTTGAAAGCACAAGAAGCATTCAAAGTGTGGCGTACGATTCCAGCTCCAAAACGTGGTGAAGTGGTTCGGCAGTTAGCTGAGAAAATCCGTGAATACAAACAACCACTTGGTGAATTGGTTTCTTACGAAATGGGGAAATCATTGCAAGAAGGTTTGGGTGAAGTTCAGGAAATGATTGACATCTGTGATTTCGCAGTAGGTGTTTCTCGTCAGTTGTATGGTTTAACGATGCACTCTGAACGTCCCAATCACCGCATGTATGAGCAGTATCACCCATTGGGAATTGTTGGAATCATTTCAGCATTCAATTTCCCAGTTGCGGTTTGGAATTGGAATACAGCATTGGCGTGGATTTGTGGTGATGTATGTGTTTGGAAACCATCTGAAAAAACTCCTTTGACAGCGATTGCTTGTCAGAAAATAGCACAAGAGGTATTTGCTGCAAACGATGTTCCTGAAGGAGTATCTTGTTTGTTAATTGGCGATGCAGAAATTGGAAAATTGATGTCCAATGATGTACGTGTTCCGTTGGTTTCTGCAACTGGTTCTACTCGTATGGGTAAATTGGTTGGCGAAGCAGTTGGAAAACGTTTAGGTCGTCATTTATTGGAATTAGGTGGTAACAATGCCATCATCATTACACCAACTGCTGAATTGAAAGTGGTTGTTCCTGGAGCTGTATTTGGAGCTGTTGGAACTGCTGGACAACGTTGTACATCTACGCGTCGATTAATCATTCACGAAGAAGTCTACGATAAAGTAAAAGATGCGATTGTAAAAGCGTATGGTCAATTAAAAATTGGAAATCCATTGGATCAAAGCATGCACGTTGGTCCACTAATCGATAAAGATGCAGTAGTTGCCTACGAAAATGCCTTAAAACAAGTTGTTGCAGAAGGCGGTAAAGTGATTGTTGAAGGAGAAGTGCTTTCAGGTGAAGGTTACGAATCGGGATGTTATGTTCGCCCTGCAATTGCAGAAGCTGAAAATCATTTCAACATTGTTCAACACGAAACATTTGCGCCAGTATTGTACTTAATGAAATACTCCGGTGGTGTTGAAAATGCAATTGCGATACAAAATGGTGTTCCACAAGGATTATCATCAGCTATCATGACCAACAACTTAAAAGAAGCGGAAGCATTTTTAGCTGCAACTGGTTCAGATTGTGGAATTGCAAATGTCAACATCGGTACTTCAGGTGCTGAGATTGGTGGTGCTTTCGGTGGAGAAAAAGAAACAGGAGGCGGTCGCGAATCTGGTTCAGATGCTTGGAAAGTGTACATGCGTCGTCAAACAAATACGATTAATTATTCTGATTCATTGCCATTGGCGCAAGGAATTAAATTTGATTTATAAAAATCAATTATTACTAGTGAAAGGCTGCTCTTTTGGGTGGCCTTTCGTTTGTTATACGTATTCAACCTAACACAATTCAATCATGAAACATATCATCCTTTTAATCACACTTTTAAGCTTATTTGTTGGTTGTACTTATACCAGTACTTCTCCAAAAATCCCTCAAATCGACACGGTTGAATCGTTCACCGCTTCCATTGATTCATTGGTTCCAAATGGAGGTTTGAATGTCAACGGAACGGAAAGCAACGTAAACGGGACTGTTTCGTCTGAAGCTGAGATTACGGTAATCGATGCGAAAGGACTCAAAAAAGGAATTGCTGCTAAACAAAAAATGGCACTAAACATTGCCAAAATATTCTACAAAAACATTTCCAACAAAAAGGAATACACTCAATTTTACGTGACATTTGTTTTTCAAGATGGTTCCTTTACAGAAACACAACGACTTGTTTTTACAAGTAAACAATTAAAGTAATACTATAAAGCAGCAAATTACTATATCGATTTACCATTCTTAGAACTGATAGATTTTCAATCAGTTATGAAACAAAATTCGATTTGCATCGTACAAATGTTTAAATTTGTACTATAAAATTGCTGTTTTATGAAAATAATACTACTTCTCATGCTAGTCGTTTCCATGACTAGTATGGCTCAACAGAATTCAACTTCTCGCCAACAACAAGCAGAAACAATTAATTATTTTTTACGGATCGGTGTTGACTTTGAAATCAAAGATAACCCAACTCCTGATCCTGATTTGATTCAATCCATTCAGTTTGATCAGTACAATCGTCAACGACATGCGACACTGGATTTAGAATTTTTAGATCCTACAACGAATTATATCATTATTCTCTATTCAGAGGAAAAATGCAAATTAAACAAACACTAAAAGCGACCTCATGAGATTACTTCTATTTTCATTTATATGTTGCTCATTCAGTTTCGTTGCGCAAACATATACACATCCTACAGCAGGTATTAACAGTACGTATGCTGGAGCTTGCATGGTAAATACCTGTACAGGAACCTACTATGATAATGGTGGTGCTGGCGGAAACTATGCTGCCAATATCAATGCCATTTACAGAACATTTTGCCCAAGTACTGCTGGAATGTGCGTTCGCGCCACATTTACATCCTTTAGTATGAATGACACCTACTTTTTATGCGGTGGGCCAAGTTCTTGCTGCGATTATTTATCCATTCTCAATGGACCAGCTCAAAATTCACCAGCACTTTATAACAATTGTACATCATCTCCAGGAACGATAACAGCATCCAATGGTAGTGGCTGTCTTACCTTTCGTCACACAACAGATGGTAGTGTTCAATTAGCTGGTTGGGCAGCAACACTTTCATGTGTAGCATGTGCTGGAGGACCAGCAGCTGGAACAAACACAGATTGTCCAGGTTCTGTTCAGGTTTGTGCTGATACGCCATTCGCAAGTGCATCTACTGGTCCAGGATTGGTATCTGACGGATGTTCAGGTTGTACTGCATCAGGTGGAGAAGTGTATTCTAGTTGGTATGTATTTCAAGTCGCAGCAAGTGGAACATTAGGTTTTATTATTAACCCTAATAACAATGCTGATGATTATGATTACGCATTATATGGACCAGGTACGGCTTGCGGAGCGCTAGGTACACCCATTCGGTGCAGTTATGCAGCCAACACGAGCGATACAGGAATGGGGAATGGTGCTGTTGATGCTTCAGAAAACGTAGCTGGAGATGGTTGGACAAGTACATTAGCAGTAACAGCTGGTCAAGTTTATCGACTGATGGTTAATCAATGGAGTCCAACGGCGAGTGGATTCTTACTTGATTGGACGTTATCTGGCGGAGCTTCTTTGAACTGCACACCGCTTTCTGCTGAACTTATCACTTTTGAATGTGCCCAAGACGAACAATTCATCAATGTTCACTGGGCAACTGAAACTGAAATAAATAGCGATTATTTTAAATTGGAAAAAAGTACGGACGGGGTTAATTACGCAGAGTTAGTTCGCACGAAAGCTCAAGGCAATTCTTCTTTACCTACAGATTACTTTATTGTGGATGCATATCCTGAGTTAGGTGCAAATTATTACCGCTTAACGGAAGTTGATCTTTCTGGAATGGAAACAGTTTACAATGTGACTACATGTGAAGCAACACTGACTGACGCAATGATCATGTCTATGTCTATTTACGATATGAGTGGGCATTGCATTTGGAAATCGAATGAATCAACTGGTGACATCAAAGCAACACTTAAAAGTTCGTCGGTGCCAACTGGAGTTTACATTCTAGAAACAGAAGACATTAATCATAAGATCAAACGCATCAAGTACGTGCAATTGGAACAATAAGACTACGAAAGATGTAATGTGTTCGATTGTTTGAACAACTGTAGAAGCTCGGGGTAACTCGGGCTTGCTTTTTTAACGTCAAACGTGGTTTTATTTTTCACTAAGAAAAGTCTTCACTAAAGTGATGTATTAATTTACTTTTCAACTAATTAAATTCAGTAATCCCGCATTCCGATGGTTATCGGAATACGGAATGGAATAACGTATAATGCTCAATCTAAATAAACAACCCCTTTCAAGCCAACCGTATCTTTTGACAATATATTTAATCCATCAAAAAAATACCGAACACTGTACGTATAACGATGGTGAACAACACGATCATCTTCTTTCATGACTTCAACTGCATGATAAGCTTGTAGGTAATGATCTTTAAACTGGAATGATACATCCGTGCGGCGACATTCTGAATTCTCTATTGCTTCATCACAGCCCCAATAAGTAAATGACAAACCTCCTGTATTTAGTTCGGTTCCATCAAGCTTAAAAATACGCGGGAAATTTCCACAGTACCCACTCCCATTCGCCAATAGTTCAAGAATGATGTAAGGTCCTGCATGCTGTAAGTAGTTCTCCCAGATAAAAGGGCATTCACCAAAGATTTCAGGTCCCAATTCAGATTTGACGATCGAATACCTAGTTGGAGCTATTTGTTTGCAACAGATCGATCGAAACGCGAGAAGATTGGAATTAGCCCTCAAGAGTATCCAGAGGTAATTTTCTTTTTGGATGAAATAGGCGATCGTATCAGAACTATTTCGCGCTTTTAAACCACCTTCTTGGCTGAATAAATCGGTATTATCTTTCATAATCCGTTTTACTTGATCCATGTTCAAATAACACGATTTTTTGGAATAATGCCAACTAAACGTTCCCTTTTTTGAAACAACTTCCTTTTTAGGAGGAGTGCATGAAAATACAAGGAGTACTAAACAAAATAGAAGCAAAATCTGCTTTATGTTGCTTTTACTTAGCACCTTTTCTACCGATTTTAAAATCAATTCGGTAATAGAAAATGGGTAAGAAACCCAATTGTGTTTTTTCAGAAATAGGTTCAGCTGTTGGATCTGAAAGACTTGGGGTGTACATCAGACTTAACAAATTGCGTGTATTCAACAAGTTTACTAGATCTAAACCAATCTCATGAGTGGCTTTGGCTGCATTCAACTTCCAATTGATCTTGATATCAGCTCTGAAATAATCGCGAAATTGACGTTCATTAAACAATGAATCAGAAAAGATCAATTCGTTTGCTGCTTCAGATGCCGCTAAATTGACATATCCATAGCGTTTTCCACCAGCTACTGTTACTTTACCTCCAATGGAAATAGACTGCTTCTCATTGATTTTAAACTCCTTTCCAAAGAGCAAATTGGAAGTATATAAACCATTGTATGAAGTGTTGCGTTCAATGCCATCACTTCCAACATACTTAGAATCATAAAGAGAAGTGCTCGATAAGATATAAAAACTCTTACTGAAGTATTTTTGAATGGTCAATTCGACTCCATAATTTGTACCAGTTCCCGTGTTTTTTAATTCACTTGGGAAAAACCGTGCAAAACCACTTCCTTGATTAATGATAGAAAACGAAGAAGGAGCAACGGTAACTGGAATGTTGTACAAGTATTGGTAATAAACTTCCGTTCGAATTGAAAAGCCATTTTTATATGCTTTTTCATAACCAAGTGCCGAATGAAATGATTTAGAAAAATCCATTTTTTTATTCTCATACACTTTATTCCCGTTCGCATCTAACTGATGGTAAGCATAGGTATAATACGGTTGTGTTTGACTGTGAATTCCTGCTCCAGCAAAAATGCGTTGTCCGTTTTTCATGCTGTATTTCCACCCAATTCGTGGTTCAACAGGACTTAAACTATTGCTCATTGAAAAATACTGACTGTGTATACCAGCCACTAAATCCATTTTATCTGAAATACGGTATTTCCATTGCACAAATGGTTGTATTAAAACAGATAACCCTTGGTAATCCCAACGATTGATAAATGCAGAATGATCTTGATTCTTGACACTATCAGTCATCGAAAAATACAATCCATCAACATTGATTCCAACACGCAGTAAATGTTGTTTATTGATCTTGTGATTCAATCCAACATACGCAGAAGCGCGAGACGTTTTAAACTGATAGCCCATCAACGCATACAATGAATCAACACGGACATTGATTTCCTCTACCCCATTTGTTGTAACGGTATCCAATGATCGAATCAAGAAATCATGGTGAGAATGTTGTTCATCAAAAGCAGCAGATAGCGTAGCAGATAGAAATGTCTTCTCTGAAAACGATTTTTTGTAGGTCAAACCAGCAACACCCATCGTCGTACCAAAATATTGATCACGGTCTCCTTCACCATACAACTCTTCCGTCAATTTGGTTTTATCGGAAACTAAAATAGAGATTTGACTTTTACCACCTAATGCCCAGAGCGACAATGCTGCACCTTTCTTCAATGGAAAATTAAATTTGAACGAAAAATCGCCATAAATAGGCACAGCATCTGTTCCGATCTTGATTCCCATAAATTGAAACAAACTGAGAGTAGAATACCTACCCATAGCCAAATAACTCGCACGGCTGTCTTTTTTTAGCGGACCTTCAGCAACAAACTCAGTTCCTAAAAATCCAAATTGACCTGTAAACTCATGTTGATTATTATTCCCATTTCGCAATTTTAAATCAAATACTCCTGAAATTGAGTTTCCGTATTCAGCTGGAAAAGCAGACATGAAAAAATCAGAATTCCCTAAACTTTTGTTGTTAATGATCGAAACGGGACCGCCTGTGCTGCCAGAAATAGCAAAATGAGATGGATTTGGAATATCAATTCCTTCCACTTTATAGACAATTCCAAGTGGCGAATTTCCACGTACAACAATATCATTTCTAGAATCGTCAGCACCTTGAACACCTGCAAAATTGCTTGCCATTCTCGCGGGATCGCCCCGTGAACCAGCATAACGATTGGTTTCTTCTACAGAGAATTGTTGCGATGAAACGGTTGCCATTTCATTGAGTACTTCTCCATTTTTTCGGCTGGTAATGACCACTTCTTCTACTTCAGTGATGAATTCCTGCATTTTAATTTCAACAACACTTTCCTTGCCTGAATCAACAATAAGTGCCTGTGATTTTGCTTCATGCGTTCCGATAGTGGCAATGAGATTGTGTTTTCCAATAGGAACATCAACAATTTCAAACAACCCATCAGGATCGGTGATTGCGCGTAAAACTAACGTAGAATCAGCCGTTTTGATCACCACTTTTACACCAAACAAAGGAAAATCAGTATCCACATCTTTTACAACTCCACGAACAATTTGAGTAGGAAGTGTTTGGGTAAACCCTTGCGTACTAACAAGTGTTAATAGACAAGCTGTTATAAGTAGTTTTAACGTTTTCATCGTATCCGTTTAGTGAGGCAAAGATGGCAAACATGTTTCATTCTAACGAACGGAAAATCAGTTAATCGGATAAACCAGTTGCGAAATTCCGTACAGAAATGATCGATTAGAGCCAACCAAAAGACTTTCCTGATTATTGAATCGATTTCAAATACTCTTCTTTCGTCCAATCATGCAAGTATACTTCTGTTAAGTCAAGCAAACGCATTGGATTGTTTTTAAGATTCCTTACTTTCGAATAAACCAATTGAAAATCACCCGAGTACCACAATACAATGATCGGCGGATCTTTCATTAATTCAATTTCAGCAGCATTGAATAAACTGTATGCTTCTTTTTGCGTTCCAGACGAACGAGCGCGTTCGAATAAAGCATCAAAAGTTGGATTGACATAACGCGGTTGATTCAATCGAGATGGTTCCTCTTTACTTGCTGGCACATATTTACCATAGAAATTACTTAAGAACGTTTCTGGACTTGAATAATCGGCTGACCAAGCAGTTCGGAATAAATCTCCACGACCGTAATAAGCATCTTGGTCTTTTTGTTCAAACGTTGATCCATCGATATTTACATTAATACCCAATGTTTGGAAAATTTGATCAGAAACTTCTTCGGCTACAGCAGCATGTATATCTCCAATATTGACACGTAGATTTACGCTTCCAAATCCTTTACCACCAGGATAACCAGCTTCTGCTAATAATTGACGTGCTTTTTCCGGATTAAATGTATAACTCGCTTCACGAATAGCTTTAAAGTCATATCCAGGAAAAGAAGAACTCAATGGTGGAACTATCCCATAAATACCATCTTCATGCGCTTGACCTCTCAATACGTCTTGCGTCAACTGATTGCGGTTAATAGCATAATTAAAAGCCTTACGAACACGAACATCTTTAAAGCGTGGATCCATCATGTTGAAAAAATAATAATTCGTCACCATTAAAGGATTGTTATTCAACAACATTAAAGGTGGTTTAGAATTAAAATCCTTGATTCTACCTTCCAACATTTGGGTAATTCGACTCGTTGGCAAGGTGTTAATGATATGCGTTTCACCGCGCTCAAACATATCCAATTGCTCCAGCTTACGTGAATCAGCCAAGAAAACCAAACTATCCAAATAAGGTAGCGCATTTCCTTTTTTGTCCGTTAAGTAATAATCTTGATTTTTTAAAAGAATAAAAGAAGAGGGCTCACCTTTGATGTAATCCGTGTAAACAAATGGTCCAGTTCCAACTAAATCAGCTTCATTCCCAGCTTCAACAACTTTTTTTGAAATGATTACAGCGTTGATACTTGCCATTTTATTAATAAAATTAGCATCAGGCTCGGTCAAAGTCAATGTAATCTCGTTGCCTTTTACTTTCAATCCGCTAATTGATTTAGCTTTTTTCTCATAATATTCAGTTGCACCTTTTAAGTGACCAGCAAAAAGAGATAAGTAGGCAGTTGATCCGGTTCCTTTTTCATTCGGTTGACAGGCCTTTTCAAAAGAATAACGTACATCTTCAGCAGTCATTTTTCGTTCTTCATCAGATTCAAAGACTTCGTGTTTATGAAAAAGCACATCATCACGCACTACGAATGTATAGGATAAGCCATTTGGAGAAACGTTCCATGATTTAGCCAACTGCGCTCTTACGTTTAAGTCTTCAGGGTTAAAGCTAACAAGGCACTCAGAAATTTGAGATAATATCGTTTGTGAATACACATCTGTTACTTCTCGCGCAATGAACGTACTTGGTTCATTGTCAATTGACATCTTCAAACATCCACCTGCAAACTCAAACTGTTTTCTATCTGTGTTTTCGCCACACGAAACCAGTAAAATGAGAAACGGCACTAGTATAAGAAATGATAACTTCATGATTATTTGACTTTAATGCACAAGAATAGTAAAAAAAAACGCTAATCACAACCACAGCATCTTTGCAGAATTTTTTGAAATAAATGCAAAGAGTCTAAAACCTCACCATTCGACCAATAGCACTCAATTATCGACTAACTACTTGCATAGAAAAACCAACTAAGTTTACTATTTTTTAAAATTTTGCTCATAAAGTTTTGGTTTTCTGGAAAATTGCTATTATACTTGCGACTGTTTTAGTAGTAGCTGCTAATCATGATGAAAATAAAAAAAATACTCGTACTCTCAATCTTCACGGTGCTAACAAGCGTCACAAGCCATGCTGCATTGTCCATTGAGGGTAGTTATCAAGGTAAAAACCTCTACGTTCAGAATCCTGAGGATGGTGACGGTTTTGGTTTTTGTGCAACTAAGGTTACCGTTAATGGTGACGTAATGCCGGGTGGATGTAGTTCCAACGCCTTTGAAATCGATTTTTCACTTTTTAACATAGAAATCGGTGAACCGGTCTTTATTGTTATTGAACACAGTGATGGTTGTAAGCCAAAGATTTTGAACCCCGAGGTGTTACTTCCCAAAAGTACGTTCAACACAGTTGACATTAAAGTAACAAGCGGTGGTGCTTTGACGTGGGAAACGTCCAATGAGCGTGGTAAATTGCCATTTATCATTGAGCAGTACAGATGGAACAAATGGGTGCAAGTTGGTGAAGTACAAGGTAAAGGTACTACAGGAACAAACAACTATGAGTTTCAAGTTGCTCCACATTCTGGTGAAAACACTGTGCGTGTAGTTCAGGTTGATCATTCTGGAACAAAACGTTCTTCGAAAGAGGTCAAGTTTAACTCAACTGTACCAGTGATTGAGAAAAATCCAGTTAAAGTGAAAGATGTTATCAACTTCACTGCTGGCGGAAAAGCAATCGAGACGAAGTACGAAATCTACGATGCTTACGGTAACATTGTGAAAAAAGGTGTTGGTACATCAGTACCATGTGGCAACTTGTTAAAAGGTGCTTACTACATCAATTTTGACAACAAAACTGAAAAATTCTTTAAAGGTTAATCCTTCAAAAAATAATTAAAACCCTCTTTATTCAAGAGGGTTTTTTTATGTCCAATAGTGAACAAAAGATCACGCTCGTTAATGATAATCACGATGATGAATAAGATAGAACACATAGGAATTGCTGTAAACAACCTTCAAGACGCCATTGAAACGTATGAAAAACTGCTTGGAACTGCCTGTTACAAACAAGAGGAAGTAACAAGTGAAGGAGTTAAAACAGCCTTTTTTCAAGTTGGAGAATCAAAAATTGAACTCTTGCAAGCAACAAATGAAAACAGTCCTATTGCCAAATTCATTGAAAAAAAAGGAGAAGGAATTCACCACATTGCCTTTGATGTAACAGACATCAAATCTTCCATGAATGAACTTTCAGAGAAAGGATTTCAATTATTGAACGCTGAACCAAAATCAGGTGCCGACAATAAATTAGTAGCTTTTTTACACCCGAAATCATCTAATGGTGTATTGGTAGAATTGTGTCAAGAGAAAACCGACTGAACTGCCCTACCCTTTTCTAAATGAATCGCGTTTAACCCAGCTTTTCGTGCACCTTCAACATGCTGCAACGTATCATCAATAAACAAGGTGGTTGCAGGATCCAACGATTCTACACGGCAAACATGCTGGAAAATTTCTGGATGCGGTTTGCGCATACCCATTTCACACGATAAATAAACAGTTTCGAAATAATCTTCCAATCGTTGATGCCCAACAGCACTTTCAAGTGAACGGCGCACCTTTTCCATGTGCAAGGTGTTGGTATTACTGAGTAAAAAAATGCGTTTTTCTTGTTTCAATTTCAGTAACCATTCTAAGCGTTCTACTGGAAAATCCAAAATCATAGCATTCCATGCGTGAACTACTTTGTTGCCACTAATTCCAGCAGGTAGTTGATCCAATACACGATTGATGAAATGAAAAGAAGAAATTTCACCGATTTCAAAGCGATCAAACAAGTCCGTTTGTTGCAGTTGCGAATAGGTTTCGTCAAAATGAGTCATACCCAATTGCTTAAATGCCTCACTTGTTCGTTCGTAATCGAGGTTGATCAATACACCACCTAAATCAAAAATAACAGCTTCTATTTTCTCCAGATTCATAGCCGCAAAAGTACAATCGTTTTTTATTTTGAGCCGTTGATAGTGGAAAGATGTTTAATTTAGTTAGCTCAGTTCGATTATAATGCAACAGACTAAATGAATCTCCCAACAACATCCGTTCAACTTTGGAGCAACTTGTTTGAATTAAAAGCACGTGATTTAATTATTGAACGCGTCTTTCAACAATTATCCAATGACTTAACATTGGCTGGACATACCGTTCCATTTGCTGTCATTCTCCCTACCGAAGAATGGTCAATTCAACTAGCAAGTTGGTTAGCAAATCAACCTGCCAATTCGACTCAACAATTGTTATACATTATTGATTTACCTGAAAATTTCGTTCATAACCTTGAAGGATCTTCCAACTACTTTGAGCAATTAGCTGAAGCAATCATTTACCGGGAATTAGTGAAAGTCTATTATAAAATCACCTATTCGTCTTAAATCTTTTCCATTTACATTTTTTCTCCTCAAAAGGTGTCCCTCCATCGGGAGATTTATGTTAATTTTACAGACCCGTTATAGTGCGCAACATGGATAAAGTTACCTACGTCGGAAATGCAGACGTGAACGCGATTGATCACTTGTATCAATCCTATTGTGAAGATCCCGGAAGCGTGGATATAGGCTGGCAAAAATTCTTTGAAGGATTTGATTTTGCTCGTACTAACTACGAAGATGGAGGTGAAATTCCTGAAAACTTTCAAAAGGAGTTTAAGGTCATAAATTTGATTAACGGTTACCGTTCTCGTGGACATTTATTCACAAAAACGAACCCAGTACGTGAACGTCGGAAATACGAACCAACGTTAGCCATCGAGAACTTTGGTTTAGAGCAAGCCGATCTTACGAGTATTTTTCAAGCTGGTGATCAAGTTGGAATTGGTGCAGCTACGTTGAAAGATATTATCGCACACCTTGAGGAAACGTATTGTCAATCAATTGGTATAGAATATACTTTTATGCGTGAACCCGATCGTTTGGATTGGTTTCGCAATAAAATTGAAATTAAAAACAGACCTAAATTTGATGTTTCACGTAAGTTGAACATCTACAAGAAATTGGTTCAAGCAGCTAATTTCGAGTCATTTTTAGGTAAAAAATACGTTGGGCAAAAACGTTTTTCCGTTGAAGGTGGTGAAGCGTTGATTCCTGCGCTAGACTGTTTGGTTGAAAAAGGAGCTAGCCTTGGAGTTGAATATTTCGTAATGGGAATGGCTCACCGTGGTCGTTTGAATACTTTAACGAATATTTTCCAGAAACGGCCAAGTGATATTTTCTCCGAATTTGAAGGAAAGGAATTTGATTTTGATGGAGCTTTTGACGGTGATGTAAAATACCACCAAGGTTATACAAGTGCCATTGAATCGAAAGATGGAAAATCGATAGGTTTAACGTTGTCTCCAAATCCATCGCATTTAGAAGCAGTTGATCCTGTTGTTCAAGGAATTGCTCGTGCAAAATTAGACACGTATTTCCACGACGAAAAGAAGGTTTGTCCCGTGATGATCCACGGTGATGCAGCCGTTGCTGGTCAAGGAGTTGTGTACGAAATTGTTCAAATGGCTTTGCTTGATGGCTACCGTGCAGGTGGAACCATTCACATTGTGGTGAACAATCAGGTTGGTTTTACAACCAATTATTTGGATGCTCGTTCTTCTACTTATTGTACAGATGTTGCCAAAACAACACTTACGCCCGTTTTCCATGTGAATGGTGATGATGTAGAAGCGGTGATTCAAACCATAGAAATTGCAATGGAATACCGCCAGCACTTTCACAGGGATGTATTCATTGATTTATTGTGCTACCGAAAATACGGACACAATGAAGGTGATGAGCCAAAATTCACGCAACCTAGTTTGTACAATATCATTGCAAAACACCCGAATCCAAAGGATATCTACTTGAAACAATTGCTTGCTGAAGGTTCTATTACAACTGAACAAGCAAAACAAATTGAAGACGATTACACCAACTATTTGGAAACGGAATTTGATATCGCTCGACAAAATGAGAAAGCAATTGTATGGGATTTCCTTAGTAAAACATGGGAAGGTTTCCGTCACAGTAAGGCTGAAGATTTTGATCAATCTCCTGAAACAGGGGTTTCAAAAGCGAAATTAGACGAATTAGGGCGCAAATTAGCAACGTTACCTGAAGGAAAAAAATACTTCCGTAAAATTGAGAAAATTTTTGAAGACCGTTTAAACGCTATTACTTCAAACCGTTTGGATTGGGGAACTGCGGAAATGCTCGCTTATGCAACCTTATTGGATGAAGGATTCCCTGTTCGGGTTTCGGGTCAAGATGTAGAGCGCGGAACGTTTTCTCACCGTCATGCGGTTGTCATTACAGAAGATACAGAAGAAGAAATTGAGACTTTAAATTTATTGTCTGATACACAAGCTTCTTTTACGATTTACAATTCCTTGTTGTCAGAATACGGAGTACTTGGTTTCGAATACGGTTATTCATTGGCAACTCCAAAAGGATTGACCATTTGGGAAGCACAATTTGGTGACTTCTTCAATGGAGCGCAAATCATGATTGACCAATTTATTACTGCTGGAGAAGATAAATGGTCTACACAAAGTGGCTTGGTGATGTTGTTACCTCACGGCTATGAAGGTCAAGGGGCAGAGCACTCAAGCGGTCGAATGGAACGTTTTTTACAGCAATGTGCTGATGACAATATTCAGGTTGTGAATACCTCAACACCGGCGAATCATTTCCATTTATTGCGTCGTCAATTGGTACGTGAGTTTAGAAAACCGTTGGTTGTTTTCTCACCGAAATTATTGCTTCGTCACCCAGATGCGACTTCCACATTGGATGAAATGGCTACAGGTCGTTTCCAAGAAGTAATCGATGACGCAACTGCAAAAGCTGGCCAAGTAGACACGCTTGTTTTCTGTTCTGGTAAATTTTACTATGAATTGAAAGCAAAAGCTAAGGAATTGGGTGTTGATACAATGGCATTTGTGCGCATTGAGCAATTGTATCCTTTGCCACAAAAACAAATTGAAGGAATCATTGCAAAATACAACGCAAAGAACATTTTGTGGGCACAAGAAGAACCAGAAAACATGGGAGCTTGGAGGTATATCGCTATGAAATTACGCCATATTCCGTTCCAAGGGATCAGTCGCGATGCATCTGCTGCTGCTGCTGAAGGTTCCAAAAAATTACACGAACGAAGATTGAAAAAATTGTTCGCTGATGTATTTGAATTTGCATCAGTCGTAGCGAAATAATTGTAAGACTAATTAAACAAAGAACTATGTCTATCCTTGAAATGAAAGTGCCAAGCCCAGGAGAATCAATTTCCGAAGTAGAAATTGCAACTTGGTTGGTAGCGGATGGTGATTATGTAGAAAAAGATCAAGCCATAGCAGAAGTCGATTCTGACAAAGCTACATTGGAACTCCCTGCCGAAGAAGCGGGAATAATCACATTAAAAGCTGCTGAAGGAGAAACAGTAAAAGTAGGCCAAGTAGTTTGCCTGATTGACACTTCTGCTGCACGCCCTGCCGGTGCTTCGACAGGCTCAGCACCGACAGCCTCAGCTTCAGCTCCTGTAGCAGAAAAAACGGTTGAGGCAGTTAAAGAAGCAGCTCCAGTTGCTGAAAAAGCAGTTACTGCTCCTAATCCAGGCCCTGTTTCGGATAACAACAGTTATGCAAAAGGAACACCTTCTATTGCTGCTGCAAAAATCATCGCTGAAAACGGTGTAAATGCAACAAAAGTGAATGGAACTGGTAAAGACGGACGCATCACAAAACAAGATGTTGTGGCTGCTATGGCTGCTGGTTTTGCTCCAGATGCAACACAAGGTTGGGGAGGATCACGTGAGCAACACCGCGAAAAAATGTCAATGCTTCGCCGTAAGGTGGCTGAACGATTGGTGCATGTGAAACAAGAAACGGCAATGTTGACTACTTTCAATGAAGTAGACATGAAACCGATCATGGATTTACGCACAAAATACAAAGATAGTTTCGCTAAATTCCACGAAGTGAACCTTGGATTTATGTCCTTTTTCACCAAAGCGGTAACAGAAGCCTTGAACTTATTCCCTGCCGTAAACGGACAAATTGATGGCAACGAGATCATTTTCCACGATTACGCAGATGTTGGTATTGCGGTTTCATCTCCAAAAGGATTGATGGTTCCAGTAGTGCGTAACGCGGAGCAAATGAGCTTGGCAGAAATAGAACGCGAAATCAAACGATTAGCAATCAAAGCACGTGATGGAAAAATTGCTCCAGATGACATGACAGGTGGAACGTTTACAATAACGAATGGAGGTGTCTTCGGATCGATGTTATCAACTCCAATTATCAATCCGCCACAATCAGCTATTCTTGGAATGCACAATATCGTTGAACGACCAGTTGCCATTAATGGAAAAGTGGAAATTCGCCCTATCATGTATGTAGCGCTTTCGTATGATCACCGCATTATTGATGGTAAAGATTCAGTAGGATTCTTGGTGAAAGTTAAAGAAATGCTAGAAAATCCAGAGCGCATGATCTTTGGTGGTAAAGATCCATTAGCAGTTTTATTAGGATTGTAATCCCAAAATTATTGGATATTTAAAAGGGCGGAAAATTGATTTTCCGCCCTTTTTACTTCTTATAATTGTATCAGTCATCAACGAAAAACACGTCTCGTTGTCCCATCATCGTAAAGCAGAATAACAATTCCTTTGGTATCAATTGAAACCTCTTGCCCCATCATATTAAATACTTTCACAATGATGCGAGTAGATTGTCTATTATCAACTGCAATAACATCAAACACTTCTATTGTGCCATCAAAATCGGTTTGACTTAATCTATAATAATTCATTTCGCCTTGTTGGTACTCAAAATCCTCAAATACATAGTCTATTGCCACTTCTGATTTCTCTGCTCCCGATTGTTGATTAATAATTTTCCAATCATTTCCATCAATTGAGCGTTCCAAAGTAAAATGATCATTAAGACGTTCTGTTGCTGTTTGCCATTGTATTTTATTGCTATTACTGTTCTCTTGGTAAGTGGCCATAAAATATGTCAATTCAATTGGAAGTATGATAGGCGTGCAATTTAAGGTAGCACCAGCTGAGAACGTCCAATCCAATGTAAAAGGTGTTGCATTTGCTGTGAAATTATCAATTAACATAATGTATGTTTGCCCAGCAACCACATTTAATGGCATTACCCATCTATCTCCGCCCGTGCCTTCACTAACATCCGAAACAGGACCTGGAGGACAAGCGAACAAACCTAAGAATCCACAACCAGAAGGTGTTCCAGCATTCGTTGCAGCAAGACCTGTATTTCCTGTTGTAGCAGAATAGGAACAACGAACAGGCGTACCCAAACTGCTACAATTTCCTGTAGCCCAAATGGCAAAATCATAATCAACACTCGTTTGTATGGTTAATGCAACCGTTCCAGATGTAACTGGTTGAAAATAATACCAAGATGATTGGTGTTCTACGGTTAAACAACCTCGATTACTTGCGTTTAATTCTTGTGTTCCTGTTCCTGCACTATTTCCAGAAAATGAAATATCATTGCACACTTGTGTTGCTCCACTACAATTAGTCGTTTGACCAAAAGAAGACATTGAAATGATCATTAAACTGATCGATACTATTCCCTTTTTCATAGTTTTTCAGTTGCTGATTGAACAATCTCTCTACTCGTAAACACGAGTAGAACAATTCCTTTTGAAGCTAAAATTGCTTCCAATTCTTCTTTTGAAACAAGTTGTCTTGAAACGAAATCGAATTGATCTGTGGCATCCGAAAAGGATGGAAAAACTACAAACGGATTTTCTTCTGTATTAAAAACGGGTCTTAATACATCCGTAACCTGTTTGGCACTCCCCAAATCAGAAACACCTTGCAATTGAAATTGATACTGATAATCTTGGGAAAAAGCATTTGAATAAGTAACCATAACAACTACAAGGAGCGCAAAAAATGAAATTTTCATGCTTATTGTTTTAAAAATGGAGTTGTTATTGAAGCAATTGAATGAACTAGACTTGCTAATTGTTTGACATGTAGCGATAGACTGTTCAATAGAATATTGACCATTCATAGTAGTAGTAGTAATAAAGTTAACACTTCAAAAGAAAGAACTTCTAGCGAACTAATCTTTTAAAAAAGACAAAACAAGCTTTTGGATGAATATACTTACAATATCGACAAACAAAACAATTTTATCGATCAGAATACCGCACATTGAAGTGACTAAATAATAAAACGACACAGCAATTCAATCATAACACATTGTTTGTTAAACGGTTATTATTTTAACGATCGTTGATTTTAATCCAATTATACAACCGTTCACCCTTTCAATTTAATTAGACGAAAACCAGAATGAATTTTGTGCTTAATCTCTTACATAAAAGTGATTTCTTAGAGATGGTCGAACGCAAAATTAATAGATTTCCTACCAACCATCTACTGAACAATTACGTTCACTGACTATAGCTCATTTGCTTTCTGGCGATTTTAAGTAACTTTGCGGCTCAACATTCAATTATGCGTTTTCTTACTTGTTCCTTCATCCTTCTTTTACTTGCAAGTTGCGGTGAAACCAAAACAACTGATACGAACACTATCACCAATATTGACAGCTTAATAAAGTTGTACCCCGACAGTGTGGATATTCTTGTGCGACATGGAAATGTGTTATTGGATCGCTATGACTATGAAAATGCACTCAAAGAAGGCGCAAAAGCGTATCGAATGGCTCCCGATAATATGGAAGCACGCTTTTTATATGCGATGGCAATGAATAATCGCGCAACACGCACTGCTTCTGATGTGCAATTGGCGCAAGATCAATTCAAAGTTGTTGTAAAAGCCCAACCCAAAAACCTGAGAGCTTTGGTTGCTTTAGCGACTACTCATACCTATCAAGGCGATTATGAACGCTCGTTTGAATACATCAATGATGCGCTTCGTATAGACAAACGTTACCGCGATGCCTACATTTTAAAAGGCACAAACTACTTACAATTAGGAAAACGCGATTTAGCAAAATCTTCTTACCGTACGGCTATTGAACAAGATCCAGATTTTTATGAAGGATATATTTTCTTGGGAACTTTATACCAACAAGACAATGATCCGTTGAGTTTGGAATACTTTAAATCGGCTGTGCAATTGAAACCTAAATCCATGGATGCACTTTATGCACTGGCTTATGGTTTTCAAACGATGAAAATGGAAGCTGATGCGCAACGGATTTACCGCAAAATGATTGCTTTGGAACCTGAATTTACACCTTCTTATTTTCAACAAGGATTCATCAAACAATTTCAAACCGAACCGATAGCAATTGATAGCGCGATCTATTTCTATCAGCTTACCCTTCAAAAAGAACCTACTTATGTTGAGGCTTGGCATAATCTAGGACTTTGTTACGTTTCATTGGGTGATAAAAGCAATGCTTTGCAATCGTTTTCAAAAGCGCTGAAATACAATCCTGAGTTTACACAAGCACGCGAAGAAGCAGAAAAATTGCGTTAATGACACAACAAAGGCTCTTCTTGATTCAAACGCTTCTTGAAGCACTTATTCCTATAATCGGTTATTTTGAATGGGGATGGGATTTGTCTTTTATTCTGTTGTTTTACCTCATTGATTGGTTATTGGCTTTTGGAATACTTATCGCCAAAGGGAAAAAACGATTCAGTTATTCACGGAATAAACCAGAGCGAACCCTCTTAAACAACGAAGCAATAACGGGTTTCGTATTACTCGTATTAGCGTGCGCTGGTATAGCACAAAGCCTCCTATTTCTTCATCCCGGTTTTAATTGGCTACAACGGATTGTTGAATTTATGACATACGAAGAAATGGGAATTCAACAAGGATATGTGCTTATTCCGCTCATCGTATTGAATGGAATAATGGTGTACCGCCAACAATTTATTATGCCCGCTCGGTATCGAACAATGGACATGAAACAGATCACGCAACCATTTATTCAACAAGGGCTTATTCTCCTCGGTTTTTCAGGAGCATTGTTGGGAATTACAGCATTGATTTCGTTTCCAGAAGAAGTACTCATTGTAATACTAATTGTTGGAACGAGTATTTACCGTTGGTTAGTAATTCGACGTGTTTAAGATAAATTCCTTTTCGATGAATTGAACACCGTATTCTGCTAACTCATCCAAGATTGGATTGTAGACATATTCGCTCGTTGGAACATGTACTCCAGTGTCTTTCAAATCACCATTTAACACCATTTTAGCGCAAATCGCCATTGGTAATCCAACCAGGTTTGACATTGATGTAAAGGTTTGATCTTCTCCAATGTTGACCAAAGAAGATTCGATCGTAATTTGCTGTCCGTTTAACTGATAAGCAAATTGATGAACCATCACAATCATATCTTTATCACCTGGTTCAAGCACCCACTTTTCAACCAACATTTTTTCTAACAATTGTGCAGGTGAAGCATCTGCTAAGCCAATTGGATGTACATTATCAAACAATCCCAACCAACGGAAACGCTCCAAATCAGTTATATCGTACTCTTTACAGAAATCCAACAATTTTTGCTCAACAGGAACCGTTTCAAAATACGGTAAAAATGCATTTAAGAAATTGCGTGGAGTTAACTGTTCAGAATCTTGCATTTTATAGGAATCATCTGTCATTCCGAGGTTCACCAATATATTCCAATACTGACAAAAACCTGAACGACGCAAAGTACCACGGTAAAATGTAGGTATTTTTTCTAAACCGTATACTTCACGATAAGAAAGCGAATCACGGTTAGCATAACCATCAAATGAACCGAAACCTTCAATTTCAATTGCATCTAATCGACTAAATAAATGGCTGTATGGAATGTATTTGTATTCGTGACGATCAATGTACTGAGCTGCGCCTCCACTGCCTGCTAACACAACATTTCGTGGACTCCAAGTAAATTTGTAATTCCAAGGATTGTTATCACTTTCTGGGGCAATAAGTCCGCCACAGTATGATTTAAAGGCCGTAATTTCGCCACCTTTTGAACGGATTGCATCGATGATTTGCATGGCACTCATGTGATCAATTCCAGGATCAACGCCGATCTCATTCATGATCAGAATTCCAGCTTCTTTTGCTGCTCCATCCAATGCTCTCATTTCAGGAGAAATATAGGAAGGCGTGATTAAGTTCTTTTTAAGTTCGATACAATCTTTTGCAACACCAACATGAAAAAGTGGCGGAAGCATACTTATAACTAAATCAGCTTGTTCCAATTCGGGACGGCGTGTTGCGGAATCTGTTGCATTGAAGGAAAGTGCAACTCCATTCGGGTGACCGTTTAACTTTTGGCGTACCGAATCAATTTTACTATCGACAACACGGATCTGCCAATTAAACTCAGTTGATTTATCTAGAAGATAACGTATTAATGAAGATGCAGACAACCCTGCACCGAGAACAAGCACTTTTTTCATATCCAGTTAACCTTTCCTTAACGAAAGTTATTACAGTTATTCCTTGCGAAATTAGTGAGGACATCTGATAAACAGTTACAATCTCACCAATCAATTTGAGTAATTCTGTTAATATTATTTAAATCAAATCATAATATTAACAAATATCAAAAGAAAACAACGTAGTAAGTGAAAAACATCCAGATTTAGTGCAAATCACAGCTGATCGGGTTCTAACCAAGCGATGATTTTATCTGCAAGTACATCACTTAATTTAAAATAACTTTCGTGTGTCCAACCACCAATATGAGGTGTCATTAATACTTTCTCAGAAGAGAGCAAATACCGAAGATCGGCTGGCATTTCACCATCAAAAAAGGATTCAAAACTCGTTTTTTCAAATTCATTGACATCTAAACCAACTCCACTCAATTTTCCGCTTTCCAGTG
>JAYSRF010000230.1:0-21868 GCA_043721195.1 Fluviicola sp.
GGTCAGCGAGTACATGTAACGTTAATGAGTAGCACAGATGTGAAGCAAGCAACAATTTATCTGATAGGAAAAGAAATCAGCATGGAGCGAACTGTCAAAGTACATTGTCACCTCGACAATGAAGACGCCAGTATTATCCCTGGAGGTTTTGTACAAGCAGAAATCGATTTAACATCCCAAAAACAATTAACAGTTCCTTCAGATGCCGTTGTGAACTTGAATGGTAAAACAGTTGTATTTCACTTAAAAAACACTTCTAAACAAGGTAATATGTATGAAGCAAAAGAAGTAGAAGTATTGGGCGAAGAAAATGGTAGAACTGCATTTCGTTATAAGGATAGTCAAGATTCAAACAATCAAGCAGTGGTCGTTAAAGGAGCTTACGCAATCGTTTCTGCAATAGTTGTGAAAATGGAACCAGAAGAGTAGTTTGATAATTATGCTCATGCCCACTTCTATGAAAATAGGTAAGGTGTTATTAATGAAACATAAGGTATCTTTAGTAAACTCAAAAATAGTGCGAAAGATGGTGACATGTGCATTGATTTTTCAAAAAAAGATTAAGTTTGGTTGTGCGATAGTTGATCGTGCAACCAACTAATTCCAAAAACAATAAATGATGAAATTGATTTTAACCGTTGCGGTACTTTTTTTTACTTTTTTGGCAGTTGCCCAAAAACAAACCATTGTTATCAAAACTCCAACTACTTGTAATCACTGCAAAGTATGTGAAACCTGTGGTGGTAAATTAGAAACGGAACTCTATTTTGTCCGTGGAATAAAGGTGGTTACTTACAACGAAGAAGACATGACAACAACCGTTGTATACAAGGCTAAATTGATTACTCCAGAGCGCATTCGTCAAGAAATTGCAAAACTGGGTTTTGATGCAGATGGTGTTCCAGCTGATCCGAAAGGATATGAAAAACGAGATGATTGTTGTAAATAAATTCATGGCTTAGGAAACTATGTCATCCTAAGTGAAAACCAATTCAAATCCTATAGAATCAGTAAGTTAAACAAGTATCTTGTTTTTGCATAAATCACCACAATACTTGTGAAAGTGCAACTTCTAGTGTAGCTTTACGTATAGACTTTAATACTAAAACCAACTTCGATGAAAAATTGGATGATTACTACACTAACGCTGACGGTATTATTATTTGTTGGGTGTTCAAAATATACAACTCCACGTAAAGTAGAAAAGCGATTAGTAGAAGGATCTTGGAAAATAAGCACGTTCACTGTAGATGGTGTTTCTATCGCTGAAAATTATGCAACGGATATCTTTTCATTTGGTGAATCAGGCAAAATTTCAGTTAAAGGCGGAGTTCTTGCCAATGGGAGTTGGGAAATGGGTTTAATTAAAGATCCAGCTGTTATTTACCTTAGTCTTCCAGCTATTGGAGGATTGGAATACTTAGCCGACGATTGGCAAGTGCTTGAAATGAAAAAAGATATGATGCGTTTAAAACGAAACGATAGTAGTGGTTTAAGCAGCACCTTAGTTTTTAAAAAAACAGGTTCATAAAGTCTTCTAAATAGAGAACCTATTCTCCTTAAATTTTCCCTTTTAAATCACTATTTCATGGGAACTTTGGCCAGCTGAACTAGCTTATTCAACGATGGCTGTGAACAACTTCATAGAAAAGTGTTGCGAATATGGTTTAAGCTGTTAATTTTGTAGAAATGCTGAACGGATGACCGAAGAATTCAGAACGTATATTGAGCAAATTCGCAACAAATCGCGTGAACTGCACCAAAAACTGGTTGTAGAGCGTGAACGTTGTAGTTCAATGTCGGCTGAAGTAACACGTCTGGAAGAGTTGGTGCAAGGGCAAGCTGCTACATTAGAGGAACTTAATGCACAGTCGCAAGAAATGCAACAATTATTAAATGAACAGCGTGAACAAGTCCAACTATTGCAACAAGAAACATCGAAAGATTTAGCAATTGATGGATTGGTAAAAGAAATTGATTACTGCATACAACAATTAAAAATAGCGAATGAGTAAGATCTCCTTAAAAGTAGTTGTTGCGGGACGCACTTATCCATTAACCGTTCAAGAATCGGAAGTGGAAAAAGTACAACGTGCTGCCGATGACATTAATAAGGCCATCAAACAACTCCAAGAGAACTTTGCTGTTCGCGATATGCAAGATTTATTAGCAATGACGGCGTTGCAATTGTCTACTAAAAGTGGAAAAGCAGCTGCCCCAACATCCAATACGACAACTCCGGATTATTCCGAAGCTACTGAAGAACTTAAGCGTCTTGCTGAAGATTTGAGTACACTGTCGTAAGCTAAAAATCATTATTTCTTTCTACTTGTTTGCGTTTATCATCCAGTAAGCATTGGTTTTTTTTATTTTATAAAAACAAGATGGAATTAATAATAGGAAGTTTAATCGGATTAGTTGGAGGAGGTGTACTCATCTTTGTTATCCAACAAACATTACTCAAAAAACGTAGAGAACAAATTCTCAAGTCAGCCGAAATCGAAGGCGATGCAATGAAGAAAGAAAAGATTCTTCAAGCAAAAGAAAATTTCCTCAAACTCAAAGAAGAACATGAGGAAACAATCAAAGACCGCGAACGTCGCATGCAGTCTGCAGAAGATCGTGCTAAGGGCAAAGAAAAAACATTGAATCAGAAAATAGAGGAATTAGCTCGCAAAGAAAAAGATACGGATAAAATCCAAACTGATCTGAATACGAAGTTACAAGCCAACGATGTGCGTCAACAGGAATTGGATAAGATGCACCAAAAAAGGGTTGCAGAATTGACCAAAATAACTGGGATGTCTACCGAAGAAGCTAAAAATATGTTGATGGAATCCTTGAAGGATGAAGCACGTACTGCTGCAATGGTTCATATCAAGGAAATCATGGAAGAGGCGAAACTAAACGCCAATCGTGAGGCAAAGCGAATCGTTATTCAAACCATTCAACGTGTTGCTTCTGAGCAAGCAGTAGAAAACGCTGTTTCTGTATTCAACATTGATTCAGACGAGGTAAAAGGGCGCATCATTGGTCGTGAAGGTCGAAATATTCGTGCACTTGAAGCTGCAACTGGTGTTGAGATCATTGTTGATGATACTCCAGAAGCAATTATCTTGTCTTGTTTTGATCCTGTTCGTCGTGAATTGGCACGATTAGCTTTACACCAATTGGTTTCTGATGGTCGTATTCACCCAGCTCGTATCGAAGAAGTGGTGGCGAAAACGAAGCGACAATTGGAAGAAGAAATTGCTGAAACAGGTCGACGTACATGTATTGATCTTGGGATTCATGGTTTACATCCTGAATTGACCCGAATGGTTGGTCGTATGAAATACCGTTCCAGTTATGGACAAAATTTATTGCAACACTCGCGCGAAGTAGCCAACCTATGTGCGATCATGGCAGCTGAGTTAGGTCTGAACGTTAAAGTGGCCAAACGCGCTGGATTATTACACGATATTGGTAAAGTTCCGGACGAAGAACCAGAATTACCACATGCCATCCTTGGTATGAAAATCGCTGAGAAATATGGTGAAAAACCAGAAATCTTAAATGCGATTGGTGCTCACCACGATGAGATCGAAATGACATCGATGATTTCTCCGATTATCCAAGTATGTGATGCCATTTCAGGTGCACGCCCAGGAGCACGTCGTGAGGTTGTTGAGTCGTACATCAAACGAATCAAAGAATTGGAAAACCTAGCGCTTTCATACGAAGGTGTCAATAGCGCATTTGCTATTCAAGCAGGTCGTGAATTACGTGTGATGGTAGAAAGTGAAAAAGTAACAGACTTACGTGCAGACGAATTATCGTTCGCTATTTCTCAGAAAATACAGACGGAAATGACGTATCCTGGACAAGTAAAAGTAACTGTGATTCGCGAACGTAGATCGGTTAATTACGCAAAATAACTCCAAGTATGAATCGTATTGTAGCATTGAGTAATTTAAAAGGAAAACACATCCTTGTCTCAGGTGGTGCTGGATTCATCGGCTCCAATTTAGTGGAAGCATTACTTGAGCTTGGAGCAAAAGTGACTGTTTTAGATAACCTCTCAACAGGTTTTGAACACAATATAGAATCGTTCGCATCCAATGCGGACTTTTCTTTTTTAAAGGGTGATATCCGCGATCTTGACATGTGTAAAAAAGCGTTGATCGGGGTCGATGCGATTAGCCATCAGGCTGCATTGGGTTCTGTTCCACGTTCGATCGAATTTCCGCTTACAACACATGATGTAAATGCAACTGGATTTTTAACACTCTTGCATGCAGCAAAAGAATCAGGAGTTAAACGGTTCGTTTTTGCTAGTTCTTCTTCCGTTTATGGTGATAGCTTGGCTTCCCCAAAATCTGAAGGACAAGAAGGAAACGCGCTTTCTCCTTATGCCGTGACGAAACAGCTCAATGAACAATACGCAGGTGTTTATTTTCGTTTACACGAAATGGAAACAATCGGTTTGCGCTACTTTAATGTATTTGGTCCGCGACAAAATCCAGATGGTGTTTATGCAGCTGCGATTCCGAAGTTTTTGGATAAAATGAAAAACGGTGGCGAAATTGTTGTTAACGGTGATGGGAATCAAACCCGTGACTTCACCTACGTGCGCAACGCTGTATTGGCCAATTTACTTTCACTTTCAACCGAAAACACCGCAGCTTTTGGTCGTGTTTACAATGTCGCTTGTGGAAGAAGCCTTACCTTGAATGAAGTTATTGCTAGTCTTGAAATCGGATTGAAGAACAAATCTATTGAACTCAAGCATACAATCGCTTATGGACCAAAACGTGTAGGCGATATTCAAGACTCCTTGGCTTCCATTGCCAACATTGAAAACTTGATTGGTTATTCACCTAAATTCACCTTCGAAGAAGGCATAGAAGCATATTTGACCTATGAATTAGGATGTTGAAAAAGATCTACCAAGCTGAATTTGTGCAATCCGTTGTTACACTAATGACCGGAACAGTAATAGCACAAATCATTGCTTATTTGGTCTATCCTTTTCTCACCCGTATTTATTCAACCGATGAAATAGGTGAATTGGGTTTTTATACCCGTTTAGTGGCCTTTATCGCTGCTTTTGCAACAGCACGCTACGAGTTGGCACTTCCTATCGCAAAACGCGATCAACATGCATATCAATTATTCCGTTTGTCATTTCGCATTGCGTTTGTTGTACTAATTGCTGTAACGCTTGTTGGATTAGCGTATTACCTGTTCAAACCTTATCAGCTCTCAAATTTCGTTTTTGTACTTATGACAGTTGTAAGTGCCTACATTGCAGTTTGGATCAATCTCGGAACTTCATGGGCAATTCGCACAAAGGAATTTCGAAAAATTTCCATTCAACGGATTGTAAACGCACTATCTGTAAACAGTTTGCGATTGATTTTCGGTTTGTTTTCATTTGGATCCTTGGGACTGATTTTCGCTACCATGTTGGGTTCATTGTTTTCCATTTTCGTATTTGTGATCAGCTTTGGAAAACTCAAACGCGACAATTTATCGTTTCAAAATAAAAAACGCATGCGTGTCATGGCAGCTGAATTTAAACAGTTTCCAAAAATTAATTTACCACATGCTTTACTCGATTTGGGAGTTGATTTGGCTGTTTCATCGTTTATACTAGCATATTATGGTAAAAGTTTATTCGGCTCCTACAGTCATGCTTATTTGATGTTACGTTTACCATTATTGGTCATTGGACAATCGATTGGTCAAGTATTTTTTAATAAATGTTCAAGTTTGGTGAATGAAGGGAAATCGTGTTATCCGTTGTTGCTAAAAACATTGAAAACCTTGTTCTTGCTTTCCATTGTTCCATTTACCATCTTATTTTTCTGGGGAGAGCCTATTTTTGAAGTGGTTTTTGGTGAAAAGTGGGGAGAATCAGGGCGTTTTGCTTCACTCCTTGCACCCTATTTGATGTTGAATTTTTTGATATCGCCCGTTTCAAGCTTACCCTTAGTATTGGGAAGGCAAAAAGAAATGTTCCTGATTGGCATTCTCGTTGGGCTTTTTCACCTCTTCATTTACGGTTTATTGCCGTTTTTGTATCTTGTTTCACCCACAAATAGTGTGGCGAACCTCCCATTCGAAATGTTGTTGAAAAGCACCATGATCGGTTTGTCGGCAATTTTAGTGATTGTATTATTCTTATACTTGCAGTATGCCAAATCTGGACGAAAAACAATTGCAAACTAATCTAACGACACCACATGCCGTTCTTTTGGCGAGCATGCTCTTTTTTCCCACACTTTTTTTTGGCAATGAATACTTTGCGCTACTCATTTCTTTTGTTGTATTAGCACTGTTTCGAAAAGACTGCTTGCACCTTGCACAACAATTCAAACAACATCCCTTTTCAAAACAATCTCTTGCTTTTTTCTGGCTTCCACTAGCGATCATCTCATGTTCACTTGTCAATAAATTGGTGAATGGTCATCCTATCTTTTGTTTGAAAGATTATTATGCACCCTTTATGTTGTTGCCATTGGTGTTGGTGACAGCTCGCTTTATCCATTCCCCCAAGTTGTTTCAATGGTTCGTACTACTTGTTGGAATTGAAGTGCTTTTCGGAATTGCTGAATACTTGTTCAATACACGTTCTTTTTTTATGGGAACAAGTGAAGAGTTTCAAATTTCTTCCAAAGCATTATTGTACGATTCACGTGTATTTGGATTGTCAGCCAATTCATCCATTTTTGGGTTGAAATTATTGGTTGCGGCATTGTTTATAGAATATGCTGGGTTTAAAATTGGCTTGCGTTGGTTCATGCGGATGCTCTTACTCATTGGAATTATTATTTCGTTTAACCGTGCAGTAATTGTTGGCCTATTGTTTTTTTGGTTCGCTACATGGTTGAAATTAATATGGGTTAATCGGAAAGAAATCAAAAAAATTCACCTCCATTCGTTGTTTCAATTTCTCTCCATTATTTTACTCACAATTGTCATTTTTCAAGGTCCGTTACGCTACCAATTTTCTCGAGGTGGGTCAGAAGAAAACCTATTTTATGATGAAGGAGATAAACAACTTACTTACGCTGATTTTAATTTATCCTGTTCCGAACAACATGCCCTCATTTTAAAAGAAGGCGACGAATTAGATACAACTGGAAGTGTTTCGAAACTATTCCTGACCGCTACAAATGGAATTAATACTTCTGGAAGAAAACTGATTTGGATGAACTTTGGTAACTTTTTAGATCAGCATTTATGGTTTGGAAACGGGTCAGATAAGCTTATGTTCAAAACCATCAATCAACGTGAACGAAAATTGGTCATGATGCATGCACATAATTCCTACTTAGAATTACTTGGAACAAATGGCGTGTTGATCAGTTGTTTGTATCTGCTGTTCTATTTGGTGATTTGGAGTCGGAAAAACACTGTATTAGTATTGGCTATTTTAGCTTATTCCATGTTACAATATGGGGTTTTCTGGGGATTTTCGCTCCTGGATGTTATCTTTGTATTCATCTTAATTGCTCCCGTAAATTTAGTCCCTCTTGGAAACAGCAGCACTCGTACATAAGGTTGAACAACTTCCAGTTGAAACGCTGACAGTACATAAATACGGCCTTGATTTTCAAATTTACCCATGGCTAAAAAGTAGGTGGTTTCACAAAGTATTGATGGGCAGCGATGTGATGCAAGAAAAAAATGCCACTATACTCTGGACCCAAATCAAATCTATTTTCTACGGTTTTGGTAATTTTTTTCGAAAATACGACGCTTGGGTATTCACCAATAGCAGCGAACGAACTGAATTGGAAGGCAAGAACTACGATAAACTGTTTGATTATCTTGCAGCAAAAGGTCCTTTGAAAACCTTGTTGATCGAATTCCGTTTATTTAAACAATTTCCAAGAAAAACGGTACCTACCAAATACATTGTCTCCCGTTCGCCAATGGTTCTCTTTGAAGAAATCTATGCAAGATTATTTGTACGGAAATTTGAATTAAAAGGAACCGAATTAATCACACAAATTGAAAACGAATTGGGAGTGCAAATAGATGTGACTTCCATTTGCCGAAAATTCTTGGCACAATACCGAATGATGCGATTTTTTCTCTGGTTATTGCCCGCGCCTAAAGTGGTTTATTTAACCGTTTCGTATGCTAATTTTGGTTACATACGAGCATTCAAAGAACGAGGAATTCGTGTGGTAGAAATGCAACATGGATTAATTGGTGAAGGACATTATGCTTATTATTATGAAAAGGAATTCGATTCCAATCAGTTTCCAGATGATGTGATTGTTTTTGGAAATAATGACAAACAGTTTTTTGAGGAACAAACGAAATTCCCTCTAAAAAGAGTCGTTTCTTCAGGTCGATATATTATTGATTATTACCAAGAAAAAGCAATTGAAAACACCAATGAACTTCGATCGATTTGTGTTTCTCTACAAGATGGCACGTTGAGTGAAGAACTCCTATCGTTTATCTTAAAGTGCGATGAATTGCTTCCCTCAAAATTGAATTGGGTCATTCAAACACGTAGAACCCCCAAAGAAGTATATGAAGAACAATTTGATTTCCCAGCTAATATGCAGTTTGGAACATCAAGTGTTTATGAAGCAATCGCCACAACCGATGTACATTTGACAATCTATTCTACCACCGCTGTTGAATCGCTTTCTATTGGTAAGCCAACTGTATTATTCGATTTGAAAGGCAAAGCAACCGAGTTTTTAGGAAAATTAATTGGCGATAATCCATTTGTTCAACTGGTGCATTCACCCGCTGAATTTGTAAGCTACGTTCAACATTTTAAAGGGCATTCGTTAGAAGAAATTGCGGCATCAAATCGTGCGAATATTCAAGATCACTACAAAACGCAAATGGATGCGTATCTTCATACCTTGAAAAATGAAGTTACTCAAAAATAAATTGATTCAATCGCTTGGGATTTATACCCTTTCGAATGTGCTCAATTCGGCCATTCCGTTTTTGTTGTTGCCTCTACTCACGACCTACCTTGCGCCAAGTGATTACGGTGTGTTGACCAATTACAATTCCCTCATCAATATTTTGGTCCCGTTTGTCAGTTTGAATCTCATGGCTTCCTTACAGGTGATTTTTATCAAAGATAAAGCGGAATTTCCTTCCTATATCAGTAGCGGAATGGCAACAATGGGAGCATTGACACTCTTTTTCTCCATTTTATTGTTCGTGTTTTCAGCCCAATTAGAAGAACTACTGGGAGTTCCACGTCGGTTTATTTACCTCACAGCCGTTTATGCAACGTACCAAAATTTGGTAGAAGTTGTACTTTCTATTTGGCGTATGGAAGAAAAAGCACTTTCCTATGGTATCTTCCGTGTTGCGCGAACCATCATTGAATTGTCTATTGCAGTTATTTTAATAACCGTTTTTGGGCTGTCATTTGAAGGAACCATTTATGCTTTGATCTATTCTTACGGAGCAGGAGCAATTGTTACAATCTATATTTTGTTTCGAAAAGGATTACTTGTCAACAACATTCAAAAACGCCATGTGATGCACTTAATCACCTATGGTTTGCCGTTGATTCCACATGTATTGGGTGGCGTGATTGTGATGTATTCAGACAAATTAGTACTCACGTATTATCATGGTTTGACTTCAAATGGCATCTACAGCGTTGGATTTATGGTTGGACAAGTCATTGGATTATTGCAAAACTCGTTTAATCAAGCTTGGGTGCCATGGGTATTCAAGAAATTAAAATCAGGTTCACACAGTGAAAAGTTGTCAGTTGTAAAATGGACCTATATTTATTTCATCGGAATTTTGGTCATCACAGGATTGTTTTACCTCTGCACACCTTTGATTTTCTATTTCTTGGGGAAATCATACGGAGCTGGAATGGAATTAGTACTGTGGATTGCTTTGGGATTCGCATTCAACGGCATGTACAAAATGGTAGGAGTGTATTTTTTCTACGAAGAACGCACCAGACCCATTGCCTTGGTTTCTATTTTAACAGCGGTTGTAAATCTCTTATTGATCCTTTGGTGGGTGCCTGATTATGGTTATACCGGCGCATCCATAGCTACCATGATCGCACTTTTCTTGCAATTTATAGCGACTTGGATCTGGAGTTTCTCCGTTACCAAAATGCCGTGGAATTTAAAATCAGAAGACAGTGAAGCTTAAACTACAGCAATTTACAAGCGGATGGAATGTGAACGATTGGATCGTTGCATACCTCATTTTTATCAGCACGTTTTATGTGAAACTCGCTCCGATTGGTATTGTAGCACTCATGCTTTCGGTTCTTTTTAAACATAAAACGTGGGATGAAACGCGCATAATCTTGTTTGATTTCCGAAAACCGGGAATTTGGATGATCCTGTTTTACGTCTACCATTTTGTAGGAATGCTCTGGTCAACAAATAGTGCCTTTGGCTGGGCTGATATTGGGATGAAAGCCTCTTTTTTGCTGATTCCAGTACTTTTTGCTTGGGGGAAATTTACGCTTAGTTGGTCGAAAGCACTCACGCTATTGACCATTAGTATAGTGATCACTGTGATCTATTTACTTGGTTGGGCAGCGTTTAAATCTATTTACCATCAAGAAAACAATCGCTGGGCTTATTTCTTCGAATCAGAATTTTCAGCCTTTATGCACAGAAGTTATTTTGCGACCTATTGTGTACTCGGTGCAGTTGTTTCATTTGTGTTTTATTGGCAAGGTAGAGCTAAGAAGTGGTATGCTTTTGCGTTTGTGCTCTTATCCATTGCAACCGTTTTAACCATGTCGAAAGCGGGAATCATTCTCTTATTGCTTGCTTTCGTATGTTTAATTGTTTGGTTAATCATTAGTAAGAAACAATGGCTCTTTGGGATCATAAGTTTAGTTGGAAGCGTTGGAATGGTGCTTTTTCTCGTTTTTTCCAATTCAGGTGTTGCTTCACGATTAAAAGAAACATCGAAA
Source organism: Fluviicola sp. (assembly GCA_043721195.1). GTDB lineage: Bacteria > Bacteroidota > Bacteroidia > Flavobacteriales_D > Crocinitomicaceae > Fluviicola. The sequence goes on from JAYSRF010000230.1 coordinate 10,937, forward strand.
GCCCTATCGAATATTTCAACAACCAACAATCCAAGTACGGAAAGCAATGCAGCGCGAATTATCATGTGGTCAACTGCACGAAAAGTGATTGCTAATCATTGGTTTTTGGGAGCAGGAACAGGCGATGTGAAAGACGAATTGATTGCCAAAAACTGGGAACTCAACAATACGGGAGTTGCCGAAAGTAAACTCAATGCACACAATCAATACCTCAATACGTGGGTGCAATTGGGATTTGTTGGATTTATTTTATTGATCGGTATTTTTATCAGTCAACTCATTCAAGCATGGAAATCCAAACAACTCCTATTGTCACTTTTTGTACTTATTTTCAGTTTGTCATTCGCTGTAGAATCGTTTGTTGAAACCCAAGCCGGCATTGTGCCATTTTGTATCTTAACGCTTGTTTTCTTCGGATTAAAACAAGAAAAAGCCTAGTTTAAGGCTGTAAAACTCACCAAACTTAAAAAACTCAAATTACCCATGGACAACAGAGAACTTTTAGTTGCAATCTTTTTAATCGCAGCTGGTACTTTTTCCATCGCAGCAAGTGTTTTTAATTGGGAGTTTTTCTTTAATAGTCGAAAAGCAACCCTCTTTATGAACTTGTTTTGGGAGAAATGGTACTCGGATATTTTACACTCTTTTGGGGCCATTTTTGATTCTCTTGGCTCTGAGCATGTTTATGAAAACGACCTAGTTACGGTCAGCAGCCAAAGCTATTCGTAATGGATAAATTCAACTCAGTTTGTTTTCATCAAATTCAATTTTTCCACTACCACTTCACGCTCAACACCATCGTGTAATAACACTAGTGTTACCTGTTGATCAGCCTCTGGGACCAATCCATTATTGAGCATTTCACACCATTGATCTGTAGAAAAATTTCCAAAATTCTCACCGTTGACTTCAAGGATTTGATCACCAATACGAATTCCCTTTTTATCAGCATCTGAACCAATAATAACCATTCGCACCTCCAATTTTTCACCCGTATACATTGGAGTCATTCCAAAATGCTCAAAAGTGGTGTTTACAAAATCATCCGTTGGGATCAAACTAATTTCATTGGTAAACCAGTTAACGATCACACGGTAATGCTTTAAGAATTTGGTTCCTAATGTCCGTGCCCCATGGTCAAATGAAACGACTTGGTTTGGAATGGTCAAGTTACCCAATGTTGTTTTCTCAACTGTTGCTGAATAAGACGAATCTACTCCCTCTAAGCCATACAATCCAGAATTATTTGCACCAAAGGAAACAACAGGTTGTGTTATTTTACCTTGTTGATTTAACTTCGAATAAATAGCTTGAGAAGTGCTGAAATAACCGTTAGAACCTGTATCGAACGTGACATTTTTATCCATGATACTATCATACGAAATGTCAATTTTCGGTGTATGTGTGCCTGCTTGTACAAAGGGAATTCGAATCGCATTCGCAGGAATGTCAAACGAAGCGATGGTATCTGAAATTGTTATGATTTTACGCTCGTAATCGAACTGCCAAATCGCTGATTTCATGAGATTCGCCCCAACAAAACCATCCACATCCAAACAAGCAATGACATTGGACCGTTTTAAATCAGCCACTGCAGCTCCCGTTTCAATAAAATGAATTCCGCCAATAAGCATTTCAGGCATTTCAACAAAATTGAGGGATTCTTTTTTCCCTTGTGAATCGCCTGTTTTTTGCTGTAGAGCTGGTTGCAGTTTCAATTCAGCTGCTAATTCTTCTGTTATCACATTTGGAGCACCTGTATCAACCATAAAGTCGTAATCTTTTCCATTGATATTCACCTTAATGACAACCAATCCTAAACGCATTTCGAATGGAATTTCAGCTGTAAATGCTGGTTGTTCAACCGCACCTTTATTCATGAGTTTTGCCATTTTTAGCGAACTACATGATGAAATAAGCAATAACAGTATGCTAGTCGATAAGAATTGTTTCATGGGATTTATTGAAATTGAAAGATACAAAATGTTCGTCTTGTAAGAATTAATTACTCATTTTACATGCAGTTTATTTAGGGAAATCCCGATTTTAGTTAAGCTATAAAAACTTCGGTAATCCCGCATTCCGATAGCTTTCGGAATACGGAACGTATAATACTTAATTTCTTCGTGTAACCACATTGTTGTTCCTTCATGAAAAGGCTGATAGGTGATTTGTTGGGCTGTAAGTGTTAAAAAACATAGAATTACTAAAATGAAACAACAAGTTTTCATGGGGTAAGTTTTACAATTGATGATTAACGATTTCAAGGTTGTAGTTCTTTAAAAAAACCACAACTATCCGAAATTCGTATATAATATTTTTTGTTCAACTTATTTTTTGTTGCTTTTAAATAGTAGATATACCTAGTGAATCAGCATTTTAAAGTTAAAAAAGTGCCGTTTTGAGCCTCAAAAAAAAGTTGTTTATTTAAAAAATTTGACTTTCTTTTACAGCATTAATTTGATCAGCTGAAACAATTAATCCGTTAACCACCCTTCGGAATTTTAAATTGGGTAAAACTATTAACTAGGTAATCCTGTAATTATTATAACAAACTTCTGATTCACGATTACGCTTAATTATTTAACTATTCATTTTATGAAAACTAAATTATTTTTAATTGCTTCCTTCTTTTTAGGCGCGATAAATGTATCTTTTTCTCAAGAAAACGAACTACCAGAAACTGGAAATGTTGGCATTGGAACAACGAATCCAACAGAAAAATTGGATGTTAGAGGAGGTGCGAATATTGATTCAACCCTTAGTGTAGGCGATTCCCTGCTCATTAATCATTCTGCCAGAGTTGGTGATGATCTCAAAGTCAATGGAAATGCTATTATTGAAGGCAATTTGAATGTTAATGGTGCATTCACGTTACCAACTGGTCCAGCCAAATTGACCTACCTTTTATCAACGGATATTAACGAGCCAGAATTGCTATTAATAGATCAAAATGGTGACGTACAAAGAGGGGGAGAATTAAAAAGCCTAGTTTATGCGGAAGCCTCTAGTCAATTGGCTTGTAAGGATAACAATGATGGATATACAACACCAGCAAATCCAACTTGGGTCAATTCATCTGGTAAGATTTTTACGAGCAGACATTGTGTACCGAATGTTTTGGTAGGAATTGGATTAAATAACCCTATTGCCAAATTGCATATAAAAACCAATGATGTTCAATTTCAAAATACAAAAGCAATCTTAGTAGAGAATAGCGTTGGTGATAAAGTCTTTCAAGTAAATCCAAACGGTTTAGTATACGCCAGAGAAGTGAAAGTAAACCTAGATGCGCTATGGCCCGACTATGTTTTTGAGCCTTCTTATGACTTAATGCCACTCGACCAATTGCAATGTTATATCGATCAGAATGGGCATTTACCCAATGTTCCAAATGCTTCTCAAATGGCCGATGAGGGTGTTGATGTTGCTACAACAAGCGTAATGCTGATGGAAAAAGTGGAAGAAAATACACTGTATATCTTACAACTTCAACAGCAACTGATAGACTTGCAGCTTTTGTTGAATGAACAAAAATTGCTCATTGAAGCACAACAAAAACAGTTGTTGGAAATACAAGGTTCTTCCAATTAATGGTGTTATGAGAAGCTTTATTATAATAATGCTGTTGCTAACCAGCAGGTTGGCAATTGGGCAAGATTCGTTGTTTTTCGACAGCGAAAAAGCGATGGCTAATTATGCCTACCAAAACACAAATTTTTCTGCCTACACTATTCGTTTTTTCAAAGACCGAATGTTTGACTATAACGATAGTGTATTTGATTTTTACACCAGCTCTTCTGTCGATAAAAACGTGTTTGGCTATCATGCTTTTCAATTAGCTAAACACACAGAGAATTGGGATGTCCTTGAGCAAACAAGTGCAGATTCTTTGTTGCACCCGGTTATGTCTAGATTATTCTCACTTGACGGAAGTAGCGATTTTCACATTCCTCTATTCATTTTTGATCTCGATGTGCATGAGCTAAAAAGAGACGTTCGTGAAGATTTTGAGGAGAACACACTAGAAGATCCACTTCGTGAATTGACTTCGGATGATTGGAATCAACAACGAATAAGTTTAGCGTGTTTGCCACTTGACACATTAAATTATCCGCATTTATGGATTGATTTAGATGAACGATTTATTACCCAAAATACCAATAGAGAAGTAGAATATGTCGTCATTTCTGATGGTAACGCAAGTATTACAGTTTATCTTGGTCAGAGTGTTGACATAAGCAAAACCTTTAGAAATGGGGTACAACTAACATTTGAAGTTTTCTTTTCTGATGACACAGATATCAGCTGTAAACAACAAGTCAATTTCTTTTATAAAACAGACGGTTTGTCTGAAGAAAAATCCTTGAACTTGTCGTTTACAAGTATCATTGAGCAACGCTATCCGTTTGGTAATACTCCCATTTCTGAAGAACATCCAGTTGGCAAGTTTAGTGTTTCCTATTCTTGCCCTGATAAAGTACTTAGAAAACCTTATTTAATGATTGCTGGATGGGGTCCTTATACAGATATTAATTTGTTGAACAATGCTCAAGAGTGGCCAACTCCTATGTGGAAAATGGCTCTTCAGATGAATCAAGCAGGGCTTATCGAGAATTTGAATGAACAAGGTTTTGATGTCGTTATCCTCCAAATTTTCCCGCCAAATGCCTCTATTATGGGGAACGCTGTAGTGATTGAGGATGTGATCAATGTCTTGAATCAACGTGCGGCACAAAATGGTCATCATGAGGAATTGATTGTGCAGGGTTACAGTGCCGGTGCATTAGGAGCGCGATTGGCGCTTCAAATGATGGAGAAAAAACACTTAGAGCAAAATGGACCCCATCCTCATACTCGACTATTTGTTTCATTCGATGGTGAACATTTAGGCGCAAATTTGCCTCTAGGCATTCAACAAGCCGTACAATACCTCTGGGATTATGAACGCTGGGGCGTTTTACCAACGCAGTATCTCCGCATATACGGATTGCGCTATATCTTAAACGCTCCGCAATCCAGGCAGCTCTTAGTGCACTGGCATGAAACAATGGACAATGCCGGCAATGTAGGTTACGACGATAAGCGTGGCGATTACCTTGCTTATCAGTTTAGCCAAGATCATGCCCTAACCGATGCTAGCCGTAGCGGTTTTCCAACCTTTCTACGGAATATTTCCATCTCAAATGGCACATCAGTTCCCGATTATACTTTCAACAACAACTATGCTGCCGACCATGAACCCTTTCCTTCACAGACAGGTAGGTTGATCTTTGAAGATGCAATAGGAAGGCATCGTTCCAAAATCAGGTTTTCCTCTCACGGTTTCCACGAGGTATTTTTGTATCGAAGACGAACGTGGGGCAATTGGACGGTGAGAATGAGGGGTGTACTGAACAATCAATTGGTGCTGGATAACGCACCGGGTGGTATGATGTTCATTCGCGAAAATCCGCTCAATGCAGCACTGAAAATCATGGACGAGGAAACCGCATGGGAAGCAAGCACGCTGGAATACACCAATTTTTGTTTTACCCCAACGGTTTTCACACACAACATTCACAATTACCAAACACAAACGGTAAATGGGTATATAAATTACAACTTAAAGGCGGAGGGATTGATGTACAGAACACCAGAAGATGTAATTACCGGAGACCCAGATATTAATTTTGGGTATCCTCATCTGGCCTACGACGACCATTTTCTAATCACCCCATTCGAGGCAGTGTTTAGTTGCACCGAAATCACCGAACACTTGCGGATAGATCGGCAGCAAAACAGTAATAACCCCGATGGACCGGAAGATTTTTATGGCGTCCCTAGCACGGTCAATAAAGACAACTACAAAAACTTTGTGGTAGATGAGGCTGAGGGATACAACCTGTTTTTACAAAACAAGCGCATTGGCTATTATGCACGTCCCAACTATCCCTATTATGTGGATTACACATCGTTGAATGGCATATATCTTGGGCAGCAAGTAACCAACAAAACCAACTTTCAACCCCTTACTGTTGAAAACAATGCGCACGTAAACGCCATGGCAGGTGTAGAAATCAACCTGAAACCGGGGGTGCATATTAAAAATGGGGCTGACGTTTATTTGCATATTGGCGAACTGGAATGCGTAAAAGCTGGTTTCTCGAATGAGGCAACCAATAGCAGCGATAATGCTGCATCGTCAACCTTCACACGACCATTCAAGGCAGAGGAATCAAAGTCACAAGTGCTGCTCTACCCCAATCCGTCAACAACAGAATTCTCGGTGCGCTTTGGTTCTGCAATCAACGATACGCGCGTTGAAATACGGGTATTAAGTATTACCGGAGTAGAATTGGTTCAAAAAATTGTAACTTTAGGGGAGAGTATCAAACATGATCTTCCGAAGGGATCGTACATTGTTCACATTAAAATAGAAGGCTTATGGCAATCAGAAATGCTTTTAGTAGATTAATTTGCGGTAGTTTTTTACTGCTATTTCTCTTATCTGCTTGCAGAAAAGAAGAAAACCAAGAAACTGTTGTTCACATTCGCTGTGTGATGCCCCACAATGATCAGCCTATTCAAGGGTGCCGGGTCATCATTACCGAAGGTAAAATGAAAAGTCAGGGCTTAAATGTAGATTTTGAAACCATACAGCAATTTAGTGGCATTACCGATGCAAATGGAGTAGCAACCATTAAGTTCCACTATAAAAAGAAAAACAAATTTCAATATGCCCTTTCGTATGATTATTCTGCTATTGTGCCACCAAATGGGTTGACAAATTTGGACATAAAACTTCCTTTTGGCTGGACTCAGTATTTAGATAAAAAACAATTTGAGTTTGATTTTCAATTCAAGGTTTTTGGTCGCTGTAATATCCATCAAAAGTTTGAAAACGTAGATTGTTTCGACCAATATGATTCCATTCGGTGGATTAGAAAAAATCTCAGTGAATATACGTCTGATCCTTTTTACATGGAAAATGATTACACCAACAAGTATACTGGTTGCGGCATTGTTGCTGAGGGAACTACAACCAATAGTAACTTTTTAAGTGGAAAGTATGTGTATAAAATGGAAATCAGTAAAGGTGGAGTTCAGACTATTCGCTACGATACAATCGTTTTCTACCCGAATGTTATTAACGAAGTTATAATAGAATATTAACCTCAAAAACGGGGTATCCTTGGTTGGCTTGCCCCGTTTTTCATCTTGTAAACACACAATAGACAGTCTTTTGATTCAACAAGCTAATGAAACGATTGTATTTACCAAAATAAACTAACAACGAATTAGTATGAAACACATCCCTTTCAAATCAATAATCCTTTTTGCCATTTTGTTGACTGTTTTAGGGTGTCAATCGCTTCATATTGAAAAACGTATTTATAGAAAAGGATACACTGTTTTTTGGAATAAACGCTTACCTAGTAACGAATCAAAATCTGAAAAATTAGTCTTAAAACAAAAGGGAAATCAGTCAAAACTACCTAAGAATGATGACTCCAGAAAGGACGCTTTAACTAAAACCGAGACTGATTCGGGTAGTGATAGTTTAAGTACTCCATTAGAAATACTTACTATTCATAGCCAGCCAAACATTGTAAATCATGAGGTAAATGAAGAAAAAACTGTTTATAAAGAACAGGATATAATGGCATCAACCAACAAAACAGATACAAATTCAAAGATTGAATCAGCGATAAAACAAAAATCTCCGTGGCTTTTGTTGACCTTCGGCGTTGCATTCTTGTTTCCATTAATGGCTCGGGATTCACGACGGCGCAAAATGCGAAAATGGGCCTCGAAAAATGTGCGTCAAGCCCAATTCGCCATTGGTGTATTAACAGTTGTAAGTTCCGGTATTGCTTACTACTTAGGCGGCTTTTTTTCAGAATTCATCCATATATCACTACTTCCAATTGCATTTACAACTGTCGGATGCTTTTCTATTTTGCACCTATACAGCAAAAAACCACGTGTTAAATCCAATGCTTTGATCGGAATAAACATGGCTTCTTCAGCAGGTATGTTTGCCGTTGGTGCAGCGCAAGAACCATTGGCTAATGATCCAATGATTTTGCCGATTTGGGTAATTATATTTTTGCTTCTAGTCTTAATCGTATTTATGCTTGCGGCTATGGCTGCAATTGGCTTTTTATCTTGTCACATCTCTTGTTCTACTGGACAGACTACGTTGGCATCTATCGTTTTGATAGGTGGTTGGGGAATCGTATTATTCTTTGGTTTTTGGGCTATTTTTAGCCTTTTTAAGAGAGAAAGTCAACGTGAAAAAAGTTATGTGAAACGCGCTTTGCTTGTTATGATAATCCTAACCGCTTTACTAGGAACATTGGCAATTCTTGACTTTTAGCAACAAAAAATCCCCGTTCACACATTGCAAACGGGGATTCGATATGAAGTTATTCTTCTTTCTTAGTGAGCGTTTTCCAATGAGGTTAATTCTTCTTGGTTTGCTACAATCACTTTTTGGAATTTGCGAACTCCTGTTCCAGCTGGAATCAAGTGACCAACGATCACGTTTTCTTTCAAGCCTAACAAGTGATCTTCTTTTCCAGAGATCGCTGCTTCGTTCAATACTTTGGTTGTCTCCTGGAAAGAAGCCGCAGAAAGGAACGATTGCGTTTGCAATGACGCACGTGTGATACCTTGAAGCAATGAAGACGAAGTAGCTGGAACTGCATCACGCGATTCAACCAACTGTTTGTCAGCACGTTTCAATTGTGAGTTTTCATCACGTAATCTACGTGAAGTAACAATCATACCTGCACGTAATTCAGGAGATTCACCTGCATCTACAACAACTTTCATTCCGTAGATAGAGTCATTTTCCTCCATGAAATCTGCTTTGTGTACCGATTGTCCCTCAAGGAAACGCGTATCACCAGCATCAATGATTTCCACTTTAAGCATCATCTGACGAACGATTACTTCGAAGTGTTTGTCATTGATTTTCACACCTTGTAAACGGTAAACCTCTTGGATTTCATTCACAATGTATTCCTGAACTTTCGTAGGACCTTGGATATTTAAGATGTCATTTGGCGTAGTTGCACCGTCAGATAACGATTGACCAGCACGAACGAAATCGTTTTCTTGTACCAAGATATGTTTAGAAAGTGGAACCAAGTATTTGCGAACGTCACCGTTTTTAGAAGTAACTTGAATTTCACGGTTACCACGTTTGATTTTACCGAATTCAACGATCCCGTCAATTTCAGAAACCACAGCAGGGTTAGATGGGTTACGTGCTTCGAATAACTCCGTTACACGTGGAAGTCCACCCGTGATATCTCCCGTTTTACCAGCAACACGTGGGATTTTCACAAGAATAACACCCAGTTCAGCTTTATCACCTTCATTTACAGAAATGTGAGAGTCAACTGGAATGTTGTATTCGCGTAAAACCTCTTTCGTTTTTGCATCAACGATATGAATCGCAGGGTTTTTCTTTTTATCACGTGATTCAATGATCACTTTTTCAGTAAATCCTGTTTGCTCATCGACCTCTTCACGGAAAGTAATTCCTTCGATGATGTTTTCAAAGACAACTTTACCAGAAACTTCCGAAATGATTACCGCATTGTATGGATCCCATTTACAAATTACATCTCCTTTTTTAACGGTTGCTGGTCCATTGATCATCATTTCAGAACCATAAGGAACATTCGATGTCATTAAGATTACACCTGTTTTAGGATCAGTTATTTTCAATTCAGCAGAACGTCCAACAACAATTGTTTTAATTTCACCATCTGCACCTTTACGCTCAATTGTACGCAATTCGTCGATTTCTAATCTACCAGCAGATTTTGCTTTTAAATCAGATTCGTCTGTCGTATTCGATGCTGTACCCCCAACGTGGAATGTACGTAATGTCAACTGTGTACCTGGCTCACCAATTGATTGTGCTGCCACAACTCCAACTGCATCACCTTCCTGTGCAGGACGGTGAGTTGCCAAGTTTCGTCCGTAACATTTCGAACAAACTCCACGACGCATTTCGCAAGTCAATACAGAACGGATTTCAACTTCTTCGATTCCCGCTTTTTCGATGATTTCACCAACGTTCTCAGTAATCAATTCGCCAGCATTGACGATCAATTCTTCTGTATCTGGATGGAAAATATCGTGTACTGAAGTACGACCAACAATACGGTCATACAATGGTTCAACAACATCGTCATTTTTCTTCAACGCTGTCGCAATCAAACCACGTAATGTACCACAATCGTCTACGTTAATGATAACATCTTGTGCTACATCGACCAAACGACGTGTTAAGTAACCCGCATCGGCTGTTTTCAATGCCGTATCGGCCAAACCTTTACGAGCACCGTGAGTCGAAATAAAGTATTCTAAGATCGATAAACCTTCCTTAAAGTTGGAAAGAATCGGGTTTTCAATAATTTCTTGAGCTGAAGCACCAGATTTTTGCGGTTTCGCCATCAATCCACGCATACCAGACAACTGACGAATTTGTTCTTTCGAACCACGTGCACCAGAGTCAAACATCATGTAAATTGAATTGAAACCTTGGTTGTCATTTTTCAACTGCTCCATCAACGTGTGTGTCAAACGAGAATTGGTATGCGTCCAGATATCAATAATTTGGTTGTAACGCTCATTGTTAGTGATAAGACCCATGTTGTAATTCGCCATTACATCTTTCACTTCTTTCTCAGCCTTTTCAACTAAAAGTACTTTCTCTTTCGGGATGATAATATCTTCCAAGTTGAATGACAAACCACCTTTGAAGGCCATTTGGTAACCCAATTCTTTGATATCATCAAGGAACTTAGCTGTTTTAGGAACATTGGTGATCTTAATGATATCGCCAATGATCTCACGTAAACTCTTCTTGGTCAGCAGCGCATTGATATAACCTACTTCTTTAGGTACAAACTGATTGAACAGGATGCG
>JAYSRF010000231.1:0-21810 GCA_043721195.1 Fluviicola sp.
TTTCAAGTAGTTTTTGTAATAATTCGCAGGTAAGTTATTGCGGATAATGTTCAACGCAAATCGAGCAATTGTTTGTGGACGCTCCAAAGAACGCGCAAAACTTCCAGCCATACTTGCTTTTGTCAATGCCAATTCATTATCTGTAACATACCCTTCTTGAATCCGACTGAATTCCATCAAAATCTGAACAATTGCGCTATCTGTTACATCATTACGGAAACTTCCAGATGCACTCATCCAGCTTCCATCACGTGTTACTTGCAATTCAGAACGACAACCATACGTATATGCTTTGTCTTCACGTAAATTTTGCATCAAACGGCTTCCGAAACTTCCACCACCCATGATTTCATCCAATACCGTTAAAGGCAATTGGTTTTTCGCACCTGGTTTTACATTTACGGGAAATGAAACAGAAATTACTGATTGAACAGCACCTGGCTTGTTAACGAAAATAACACGGTTTCCAGTGTTTACTTTTCCACCACCTAAGTCAGCTTTGTAAACAGCACCACCTTTCCAAGTACCGAAGTACTTTTCTGCCAATACCTTTGCTTGCGCTAAATCGATGTCACCAACAATAACCAAATAAGCTCCTTGTGGTGTGAAGATTTGTTTGAAATTCATCAATACGTCTTCACGTGTAATAGCTGCCAAAGAAGCTTCGCTCATTACATCACCATACGGATGATTCGCAAAGTTTGCTTTTTTCTCAGCATTTGCAGCCATTTCATCTGGACTTGATTGAGCAGATAACAAACCAGATTCAGCTTGTTTTTTGATACGCTCAAATTCAGATTCAGGAAAAGACGTATTCAATACTACATCTTGCATGACAGTTAATGCTTTGTCTAAGTGCTTTGTCAAACACGAAAGGAAAATCGAATTTCCATCTGCGTTTAATGTTGCTCCCATGTAATCAACTTCAGCATCCAAGACATCTTTGGTACGGTTCGTTGTTCCAGAAAGAACGAGTTGCCCCATGATTGAATTGAGTCCAGCTTTGTTGCCTTCTGCCATTGGAGAAGCGCCCATTACCAAGTCAATTGAAACACGTGGTAATTTGTGGTTTTCAGACAAGACAACAGTAATACCATTGCTTGTTTTAAATACTTCTGAATCTTTAATATTGATTGTAGGAGCACTTGCCGGATTCGGGCGAACAGAACGATCAATTTGACCGTTTACTCCTGTAATTGCTACCAGAGCAATGAGTGTGATGATTTGTTTCATGACGTTCTATTAATTCGCTTTTGGTAAGTAATACAATATAATGCGATTGCTTTGAGTCAAGTATTTTTTCGCAACACGTTGAATATCTTCACGTGTAACGCTCATGTACAATTTCATTTGCTCATTCGTCAAAGCAGTACTTCCGAAATACATGTAGTTTTGAGCCAAATTTTCAGCAATTCCTTCAACAGAAGCATTAGAAGAAACAATCTGATTTTCAAATTGGTTACGTACTTTTTCGAATTCTTCAACCGAAATCAACTCATTTTGAATCAATAAAATTTCAGCATCCAATGAAGCTTCTAATTTATCAACTGTAATTCCAGCAGAAGCAATAGCAGCAACCAATCCCAATCCTGGATCTTCCATGTTGAAAGCAAAAGAGAATGCAGCAACGGCTTCTTGTTTTTTCTCAACAATGTTTTTATTCATACGTGAACTCGTACTTCCAGATAAAACAGCATTCATGAATTCCAAAGCAGCGAAATCTTTATCCGTTTCTTTCGGGAATTTGTAGCCCATAAATACTCCTGGCAATTGGATGTTGTCATAAATCGTATCGCGAACTACACCAGTGATTGGTTCCATCGTTGGTTTTGGACGCGGAATCATAACTGCTTTTGCACTGTATTCCTTAATCACCGATTTTGCTTTCGCATCTTTCGGGTTGTTAAAATCAGTTGCAGTGAAAGCCGATTTAGCAACACTGTATTTTTTCAAAAACGCATCATCCGATAAATTTTCGAAATCACGGAATAAGTTAATCGCTTCACCTTTAGGAATTGAACTAAAATACTTCTCAATCCATTTTTTCGTTTCCTCGATGTTGATATCGCCTGCAATAGACAAAACTGCATTTGCAGGAACATAGAATGTACGGTAGAAATTCACATAATCAATTTCTTGAGCAGCATCTAAATGCTCCATACTTCCAATTGGCACCCAGTTGTACGGATGCGTTTTGTAAGCACGCACAAACATGTTTTCCATGAACGTAGCGTACGGCTGATTGTCAACACGTTGGCGTTTTTCTTCTTTTACAACTTCACGTTGCGTTTCAACACCTGTTTGATCCACTTTCGCGTGCAACAAACGTTCACTTTCCAACCAAATTCCCAATTCCAACTGATTGGAAGGAAGAACTTCGTAATAATAGGTACGATCCTGAGATGTGTTAGCGTTGAGCATACCACCGTTTTTCTCTACCAATTCACTGTATTCACCGCGTTTGATGTTCGTTGAACCTTCAAATAATAAATGTTCAAAGAAATGCGCAAAACCAGTTCTATCTGGCGTTTCATTTTTAGAACCCACGTGGTACATGACCGAAACTGCAACAATAGGAGTTGCGTGTTCTTCGTGTAAAATAACATGCATCCCGTTTGGTAGGTCATATTCTACATATTCTACTTTTTTCTGAGCAGATAATGGTAAAACACTTCCAACAACGAATGCGATAAAAAGTCTTTTTTTCATGCTGATTGTTTCAAATCTAGTTTGTGACGAAAATACAAACTATTTGCGTGCTACTGTTGTCTGCTTTTACTTTCGGATAAAAACACGTGGCGAAAGGGGAATAGTAAGGATTGATGAACCGATTTTAGGGATGAAATTCGCGTAACGATTCATATCTGCGAAGATTTGCTGGGTTACCTTCACTTACTGAACGAGTAAATGCGACTATGAAAAAGAAAATCCAGTACATTTGTGGACAACATAAACACTTCATCTAATGCGTCAATATCTTCTACTTTTAGCACTTATTTTCATTTGCTATTCATCTTTTGGACAAGCAGATAAAAAATTATACGAAAAATTTGAACGCCTGCAAAGTCAAGGTAAAACAGAACAAGCGGAAAAAGTAATGCTTCAAATATCAACTGAGAATGCTAAATACTTTGATTGGTTATTTGAAAAAGCAGCTGAATTCTCTGATCAAAACCAACTTGACTCTGCAAAAAGATACATTAGCTCAGCGATTAGTGCATTCGCAAATGTACCGATGCCATCCTCTGAAGAATTCATGAAAAGACGCAAAGCCCATTATCAAGATGGTGTTTTGATCATGGATAAAATTGTTGTGAAAGACAGTTTAGCAAATGATTTTTTCATGCGAGGAAATATGAAAAAAGATATTGGACTCAAAAATGAAGCGATTGCTGATTACACGACAGCTATAAAACTTGATCCAGAAAACCCTTATAATTATTTCGGGAGAGGATTAACCTATAGTGAACTAAATGAATTGGATTCGGCGATAAGTGATTATACCAACGCATTAAAATTGAATCCGAAAGAAGCAACTTTTTATTTAAATAGGGGATTTGTTTTACTGAAAATGGAGAACTATGATAAAGCCATCTATGATTTTGAGCGCGTTCCTCGATATACAGAAGAAGTGATCGGCATTGCTTTTGCATTAAATAATATGGGGTATGCTTATTTACAATTGGGTAAACTGGAATTGGCAGAAGAAAAAGTAATGGAATCAGTGGATTTATTCCCAACCAACAATTATGCTTATCGCAATCTAGCATTGATAAAAATTGAACAAAAAGAACTAGATAAAGCCTGTGAATACATTGCTAAAAGTCTCGAACTTGGTTTTACTTTTCGTTACGGCGATGAAGTACAGAAACTACAAGAACAGTACTGTAAACCCTGATTTTTTCAACTAATTATTTTGAATGTGTAATGCGAATGCGCATATCAATGCACGACTACATATTATCAACTTTAACACGTATACCATGGTACGATTTTTACTTCTTTTCGCGTTTATTCCCATTTGTTTGACATCTATTGGACAGGATAATGAGAAACTTTACAAGAAATACAACAGTCTCATTAAAAAAGGAAAAAAGGAACAGGCGATTACTGTTATGCAAAAGATAGAAGGGAATAACAGCAAACAATTATTCAACTTATTATCCAAAGTAGAAGTCTTTTTCAACGAAAACAAACTTGATTCGGCAAAAATATATCTAAGCAAAACCGTACGATTCCAGGCTAATTATTCATTACCTGTAACAGATGATTACATCAAAAAACGCAATGAATCTTATAAACGAACGATTCCAATTGTGAAAAAAATAATTGAAAATGATAGTGTGAGTGGAAATTTTTGCGACTTAGCAGTTTTTGAGCATGCAATAGGATTGACACGTGAAGCGATAATTGACTTTGGTTATGCTATAAAATTTGATTCTACAGAACATATTTATTACTACGATCGAGCGGGGTTATACCGCGAAATAAATGAACTAGACTCGTCTGTAGCAGATTATACAATGGCCTTGAAATTAAACCCCAAATATCCTGAAACGTATTTGAATAGAGGCTTTACTTATTTGAAAATGGAGCTTTATGAAAAAGCCATTTACGATTTAGAGCGGGTTCAACGCTACACAAATGAAACATCAACCATTGCTTATGCTTTTAATAATATGGGATATGCCTATTACAAATTAGGTAAATTGGAAATAGCAGAACAAAAAGTAAACCTATCAATTAATAATTATCCTTCCAATTCATACGCTTATTACCACTTAGCACTCATCAAAATTGAACAAAAAGATAGTGAAAAAGCGTGCCAATACATTGCTAAAAGCCTAGCATTAGGATTTACCAATGAATACGGCAATGAAGTGCAACAATTGCAAGAACAATATTGTAAACCTTGAAGTTGAAAATAAATCAAAAGAACGGTCTGGTTTTTGTTTAAATTTATTCCATGAAAAATGCCCTTTTGCTTTTGTGCCTCACTCCTATTCTGGGATTTAGTCAAGGAATCTTTCCTTACATGGACTTCAATAATTTTTTCCGTGTATTTGATGACGGTACATTCTCACAAATTGAACATCAATTAACGACATCCGTTTTTTATGGCGATGAATTTGTTGCCTACAATAATTCACAGCGCGATTTCAAAGTCTACTACGATGGTGAAACAAAATTACTCACCAATCAAAACGTTTCCTATAAAGCATCTGATCATTTACTTGCGTGGAATATCGGTCCTATCATCAATTACTTTGAAAGCGGAAAATCGCACATTGTTACATCCTTTGGTGGTGAATATGCTGTTACCGATTCTCTATTGGTGTACCAAGACACGCGCTACAATACCTTGAATGTGGTTTATAAAGGAAAATCCATTCAATTGCTCCAATTAACTGGTGATTTGTACATGCCAGAGGTGATTGGTGATAATATTATCGCCTTTCGTGACAATGGAAACCTCTACAAAGTATTTTGGCGTGGTGAAATTTATGAGTTAGGTGTTTACAGTGGCGTACAGAAATTGGAGTTTTTCGCTGGAACAGATATGTTGGCGTTCAACGATCCTTCCACCCGCACATTTGCTATTTTTGAAAACGGAGAATTCATGGATGTCGAAGATCTTTATGTGAATAAAATCAAAGCTTGTCGTCGGTTTGTGATCTATGAAGATGTGCAAGGAAACCTCAAGTATTATGGAAACGGAGAGCGCAAAGAACTAGCTTCTTTCTTTCAGTTTTGGGATGCAAAAGACGATGTTGTTATTTGGGGTGAAGCCAATTCAACCTTTTCATTGGTCAAAGGAGAACGCAAAATGGTGTGCAATTACACAGTCAAAGATTGGTCACTCAAAAATGATGTGATCGCATTTCGTAGTAACTTAGGCGGTGTTTCGGGCTACCTCAATGGAATCTTAAAAGACATTACCAACCTCACAAATACGGAATTTTTCATCAATGGACACGCGGTTTGTATTACTCAAAGTAACCGTTCGGTAATTGTTTGGTATAATAATCAGATTTATAGGGATTAGTAATTTTATAAGTTTTTGAGTTTGGTGAGTTATAGACTACATTATAAATAAGTTCGTAATTAACAACTGCCGTGATTTGAGATTCATATTAAGCATAGTATTCTTATTCATTCTGTTTACTACCTATTCGCAGAATGGATCTAATGCAGCATCTAGTAAGAAGCGTTGGACTTCATGGGAAAATGATACGACCTATTATGACGATTGCAAAATACAAAGAGTCATTAAGCGAAAATTTAAGTCAAAGTATCTCGCCAGTACTACAAGTGTATACAAAACTATAACCATTAAGTATGACTGCGATGGAAAATGGTATTTCAAACAAAAAACACGGGTAAGTCAAGGATGTTTTCATTCTAAAAGAACAATCATCTGGACTAGATAGAGAAGATTACCTTCATAAAACATATTTCTATAGATGAAATGCTCAAACTATCAATGATAATTCTTATTTGACAAAATTATGATCCCATTTAAAAATGAACCCGAGACATGGCGTAGATTAGATTACACCATCATGATGCGAGGATTTTTAAAAGCGTATAATGATTATGCTCTTTTAAAGAAAGATATGGAATGGTTAACATCTGAAGACTACAAAATAATTGAATTTGATTGTCGCGAATGGACAACTACTGACAGCGTCCATTTCTCCCTTTCCAGTAAAATTGATTATGTAGGTGGAACTGGAAATACTTGGGGCTGGTTAGATGAATCACTCAATGAACTTGAAATTAAAGAAACTGGTCTTGTTGTGTTATTTGACTATTTTGATTTTATGAATTTCAAAATGAGTGAAATATTAATTGATTGTTTTGTCAGAAGTGCGCAAAGACATGTACTTTTTAATCAACGATTATTAATCTTAATTAAAGTTGAAAAGAATAGAAATTTCAAATTAAATCCATTTGGAGGCTATAATTTCCATTGGTATTCATAGGCAGAATTTGGACTCTAGACAAACGAACATTTATAGCCAATACCATGAAAATAAAATCTACTAAATATCCTAATTGTAAAATATCAATGTAGAGTTCGATACGGTAAATGGTCATCCCCCTTTTCCTTCGACTCAAACCTTTTAGGCTAGTCTCAGTCTTCACAAGCGCAACTTGCTCTTCCCTTCATCACTTCGTTAAGGGGGAGGCAGATTTGATTTCACAAGACAATTTCCGTAAAACAACTATAAAAGGAAATTAAGAAAATCTCAGCTCCAAACCTCGATTCACCTTCATAATTGATAATTTATAATTTATAATTTTCAATTCCTATCTCCTCTATTCTACTGTTGTAATATCCCCCTCAATTCATTAAATTTGTACTTCTTAAAAGATAATTCGAAAACATGAATAGTTGGTTTACAGTTAAAGTAAAATATACCAAGCAATTGGACGATGGAACGTTTAAACGCGTTTCAGAACCGTACTTATTGGCGGCAATGACATTTACAGACGCAGAAGCGCGCATTTACGAAGAATTAGGAACGGTAATCCGTGGTGAATTTCTAGTAACTGGTATTACACGTACAGACATTCACGACATCTTCCATTACGACGATTCAGATGTGTGGTTTAAATGTAAAATCAACTTCGAAAGCGGTGATGGTGGTGATGAAGGAGCAAAAGCGAAAAAAGTATCGCAAAATTTCTTGGTTTCTGCACATTCTGTAAAAGAAGCGTACGAACGTTTACACGAAAGTTTGGGTGGCATGTTGATTGATTTTCAAATTCCAAACATTGCTATTTCTCCAATTGTTGATATTTTCCCATTTGGTGATGAAGGTGAAGACCGCGTTGCTGTTGAGTTTCAAAAAGAAGTGAAGAAAGAAGTAGCGGCTCACATCATGGGAACAAAAACAGTTTTCTCTGCTCCAGGTTCGGATGAAGAAGATGAGGATAGCATGATCGAAGATTCATTCGGTGATGATAACGAAGACGGCGGAGAAGAAGAATAAAATGGATCAATTCCTTCAGCAAATACGCAATGATCACAGACAATTTGATCAAGGAAAATTAGAAGATCATGTAGGAACCGATCCTTTAAAGTTGGTTTCAAAATGGTTGCAAGAAGCGATTGAAAAACCTGTTAATGAACCCAATGCCATGTCTATTTCGACCATTGGTTCGGATGGTTTTCCTCAATCGCGGATGGTTTATCTAAAAGATTTGTTGGAAGAAGGAATTGTGTTTTATACCAATTACACGAGTGATAAAGGAAATGCGTTAATGGCAAATCCCAAAGCACATGCCTTGTTTTTCTGGCCAGAAATGGAACGTCAAATTAGTATTACTGGATTGGTTGAAAAAGTTCCTGCTGAAATGAGCGATGAGTATTTTGCTAGTCGTCCAAGAGGAAGTCAATTAGGAGCTTGGGCTTCCCATCAAAGTGAAATTCTCAGCAATAGAGCTGAATTGGAACAACGAGTTGAACAATTGATTGAGCAATTTCCTGATCAAGTTCCTCGACCTCCACATTGGGGTGGTTTTTTAGTTCGTCCCGTTAAAATTGAATTTTGGCAAGGCAGATCTTCTCGTTTGCACGACCGCATTGTATTTGAACAAACAGCCGATTCTTGGTCTGTATACCGCAAGAATCCATAAAAGATGATTGAATTACTTCCACAAATTACAACCCTTTCAAACGGAATACGATTGGTGTATCTGCATGCCGGAGCACCGGTCGCGCATTTAGGAATGACCGTTTTGGCAGGTTCTCGGTATGAAGAAGCCCATGAAAATGGTTTGGCGCACTTTCTCGAACATTGTATTTTTAAAGGTACAGAGAAACGCAAGACATTTCATATTCTCTCTAGATTGGATTCTGTTGGTGGAGAAATCAATGCTTATACAACGAAAGAAGAAATTTGTGTCTATGCCTCTTTTGTGAAAAATCACCTCGATCGTGCTGCTGATTTATTAGCTGATATTGCGATCAATAGTAACTTTCCACAAAAAGAAATCGATAAAGAAAAGGAAATTGTACTAGACGAATTCAATTCCTATTTGGACAATCCTGGCGAAAAAATATTTGACGATTTTGAAGCGTTGCTATTTCCCAATCATGCTTTAGGAAATAACATACTCGGTACTCCAGACACAGTTCAATCCTTCACACGTGAAGATTTAAAACGGTATGTTGATCGTTTCTTTTGTGCTGAAAATACGGTGATTTCATTTGTAGGTGACATTCCATTGGATCGATTAGTGAAAAGCCTTGAAACGCATTTCGGTAACATGAAAAAAGGAGCAGCTATCTTAAAGCCAGCAGGTTTTAGTGATTACCGTGTGTTTAAAAAGCGTGAAAAAGAAGCCAACTACCAAGCGCATGTTGTACTTGGAAGCATGGCTCCAGGTTACAGTGAAGAAACCAGACGTGGAATGACATTGTTAGTCAATATTTTAGGAGGTCCAGCACTTAATTCACGTTTGATTTTATCTGTTCGGGAAAAATACGGTTATAGCTACAATATTGAAGCTTCGTATGCACCTTATGCCGATTTGGGGTATTGGTCTATCTATTTTGGAACAGATCAAAAATACGTTGATAAAACACTCAAAATTGTTTACGGAGAATTAAAGAAAATGCGCGAAATTGCTCTTACGCCGAAACAATTACAACAAGCAAAAGAACAATTAAAAGGTCACATTGCGTTGTCGCTCGATAGCAATGTAGGACTCATGCAAGGGTTGGGTAAGAGTTTACTACAATTCAACCAAATTGACACCATTCGCGAAATGTATGAAAGTATCGATAAACTAGATCGAGACGAATTAAAACACATTGCCGAAACCTATTTCAACGCCGATCAAATTTCTGAATTGGTATTTGACGTGAAATAAATCGTCATCCAAATTGTTAAAAACCATCCAATTTAGTGATGAATTCACTCATATCCGATGAATGTGTTTATTTCATAGATTAACTAATTGTTAGTATCGCTTAACTTTTTGATTTGAGTACCTTTACAATTAGAAATCACTAGAATGAGACACTTGATTAATAATACGTTGGCGATTGAATTGATTGCAGAAAAACACCTTGATCAACTGATCGCATTGGTTTCCAATAATCGTCTTTATTTGCGAGAATGGCTCACATGGGTTGATGACTTAAAATCATCAGACGATTTTAAACGATTTATAACCCATTCAGAAGAACAAAATAAAAATGGCTCTCATTATTCCTGTGTAATCATTGAAAACGAGCAGGTTATTGGACGAATTGGACTGTACCAAATTGATCCTTTAAATAAAATTGCATCCATTGGATATTGGGTAGGTGAATTGTGGGAAGGAAAAGGAATTGTATCCAAAACTTGTGAAGCGATTCTTCAACATGGATTTGAAACGCTCCAACTCAATCGTATTGAAATTCATTGTGCAACAGGCAATTCTAAAAGTTTATCCATACCGAAACGTTTAGGATTTCAACGGGAAGGAATCATTCGGCAAGCCGAATTATTGAATGGACTATTTGTTGACCATTATTGTTATTCTATGCTACACGAAGAATGGTTAGAATCGTATTCGGAATCAAAAAAATAATCGTTAAAAGGAAAAACGATCCGTCAAATCAACCTATCTTCGCACCATCATTTCTAATGAATCAGTTTGATTATTAAATCCACTTTTTAGATGAATTTCGATTCCTATATAGCACACTTTGAGGATGTTTTAGCGCACCCAATTCCTCCTTACGACAATCCCGATTATTACAACTACGCCAAATTAAATTGGTCGAGAATGAATCGTTGGTTGAAACACGGTAAATTAGATGAAGAACTAAAAACGATCATCAGTTCCATTGAAAAACCAATGAAATGGCTCATCATTACTGAACCATGGTGTGGAGACGCTGCACACGTTACCCCTTTTTTGCAAAAGGCGGCTGCACTCAATCCAAAAATAACAGTTGAATATGAATTGCGGGATCAAGAACCATTTCAGATTAATCAATATTTGACCAATGGCGGAAAGTCTATTCCTAAATTGATAGTTCGGGATGAAGAAGGCAATGATCTTGCAACTTGGGGACCTAGACCAGCAGCTTGTCAAATAGTTTATGCTCAACTAACAGAAGAGAAAGCAGATTTTGAAACAGTAAAAACAGCCTTGCAAAAATGGTACAATGAGAATGCGGGGGTTGAAATTCAAAAAGAATTGATCGGCTTGATGAATAAGTTAGATTAAACGTTTATTGTTGTATAATCATTTAAGTTATAAACTTTTGTAAATCAAGAATTTGACTCCTTTTTAAGACAATCTAATTGACTTGTTTTGCCAAATGAATTCAAGTAGGAATTGATTTTAGTTTAACTTAAAAAAAAATCAGTAATCCCGCATTCCGATAGCTATCGGAATACGGAATGTATAACACTGAAATATAATAACTTAACAGGTCGCCGTTACTATATTATGTAAAATACACCAATGCATCACCAAGGCAAACCCCATTCGATAAACGATCAACCAATTCCTTTATTGATTATTTTTCTGTCGACTTGCCAAATCAACCGAATGAAAATCATGTGTGCGTTCAATGTACTCTGTCGTGTAATTTCCAGCCTCATCTCTTACCGTAAATACCGATTCAGATAACGTCATTTTTTTCTTTGAAAAAGCTAGAATAGTGCGAACCGGGCGCTCGAGTTTACCATGTATATGAATGATTTTATTCGGATACAGTTGACTAGCTTCAGCATTTATTAGAATTGTTTCAAGCGAAGTAGTAGGCACAATCATCCATAGGCAACCCGAATCATTCAACAAACTCGAGCAAACAGATAGTAATGCTTCGAATGGCAAATCATCTGTATGTCGTGCAGTATTGCGTTGCTCTGATTCACTTTTAGAGCTGTTTTCAAAGAAAGGTGGATTGGTAATAATCCCGTCAAAACAATCCGAAGTCTCCCATGTCAGAAGGTTCTGATGAAGTAATTTGAATTTGGTACTAAAAGGAGATTGATCAAAATTGAATTGCGCATCTGTCACTGCACCAGCATCAATTTCAAGGGCAGTAATTGAACTAGGATTAAACCGTTGTGCCAACATCATGGACAATACTCCTGTTCCTGTTCCAATATCAAGCAGTTTACTCGATTTATTAAATTCACAGAGTGACCCCAACAACAAAGCATCTGTGCCAATTTTCATGGCAGCATTGGTTTGACGAATGGAAAAATGTTTGAATTGAAAAGAGCTCATTAAACTTAAGCCAAGTACATCTCAACTAGTCCTTCTGGTGCTGCGATGTATAATGTTTTATTCTCACGATCAACACGTTGAATCAATCCATCGACAAAAGGAACAAGGATTTCCTTATCACCCTTCATGATTTGAAGTAATGGGTTTACAGAAAGATCAATCACTTGTTGTAATTTACCAATATCTCCGCTGATTGCATCAATTACAGTAAAGTCAACAACTTCATGGTCATAAAAATGCATATCGTCCAATTCAGGAAGAATGGAAACGGGTAAATAACAACTTTTGCGGAGTAATACTTTGGCATCATTCTCAGAATTGACACCTTCTAGTTTTACAGCAGCAAAACCTTTGTTTTTGAGTTGAAATGATTGAACGAAAAAGGGCGTTAGTTGGCCGTTAATTTCTATGAAAAAAGCATCGAGCGATGCATAATCTTCTGGATTTGTAACATCCAAAAAAAGCGAAACTTCACCTTTAAATCCGTGAAGTTTCGCAATATAACCAAGTTGGAAGCAATCCGATTGCTGCATACTCAACTTTAAAAATTAAGCTTCTGGTTGTTCACCTTCAGCAGTTTCTTCTGTTTTAGCTTCTTCAGCAACTGGAGTTTCTTCAACAACTGCTGGAGCCTCTTCAACAACTGGAGCTTCTTCAACAACCGCTTCAACAGCAGGAGTTTCTTCAGCTGGAGCTGCAGCTTCTGGAGCTTCTGTTACTTCTTCCGCTGGAGCAGCAACTTCTTCTTCAGCTACTTCTTCAACTTCAGGAGTATTTTTAGCTTCGATTGCTTTTGCTTTTGCAGCATTTGTATCAGCTTCCGCTTTCAAACGAGCAGCTTTATCAGCAACCGCATTTTTATCAAGTCCTTCAATTTTACCTAGAACTTTAGACGCTTTATCAGCTTCCCAAGCAGCAAATTTCTCTTCTACTTGCTCAGCAGTTAATGCACCTTTTTTAATTCCATTCAACAAGTGATTTTTGAACAAAATACCTTTGTACGAAAGAATCGCACGAGCAGTATCTGACATTTCAGCACCTGTTTGAACCCAACTCAATGTACGATCAAAATTGATCGTGATTGTTGCAGGGTTTGTGTTTGGATCATAAACACCCAATTTCTCAATGAATTTTCCATCACGTTTTGCACGTGAATCTGCCGCTACTAAATGGAAAACTGGTTTTCCTTTTTTACCGTGACGTTGTAATCTAATTCGTGTTGCCATAACAATTTATTAGTTGGAGTACGAAACTCCTGTTTAATAATAATCCTGTCCAATATCTGACAGGGGTGCAAAGATAGCTATTTCAATGAAAACTGCAAACATTCACAAGAGTTTGTAGCTTTGATCTTCTGAATGATGATTGATTTAAATACAAAGACATGAATAACGCTGATAAACAATTAGTAGAAACGCTTACAGAATTGGTCAAAAAACAATTCGATGGGAAGGACGCAGATCACGATTGGTTTCACATTGAGCGGGTTTACAAGATGGCAATGTATCTACAATCAAAAGAAGGAGGAAACCCTACCATTGTTGCTTGTGCCGCTTTACTCCACGATATTTCAGACCATAAACTAAATGGTGGCATCATGCATGATGGTGGTAGAGTTACACGTGAACTACTCCTTGATTTAAATCAAACACCTGAATTTGCGAATCAAGTTGCTCGAATCGTTGATGGCGTATCTTTTAAAGGTGCTGGAATTCCTGATGAAGTATTTAACATAGAAATTCAATTAGTTCGAGATGCTGATCGATTAGATGCGATGGGAGCTATAGGAATTGCTCGGGCATTTCATTTTGGAGGAAGTAGAAATAGACCGTTTTATCAACCCGATGTTCAACCTAACAATCATCAAACATTTGAAGCGTACGCAAAAGACAAGAGTCATACGATCAATCATTTTCATGAAAAACTATTACTGCTCCAAGAACGCCTGCATACTAAAACGGCAAAAGAAATTGGTCTTCAACGCCATCAATTGATGCAACAATTTGTAGACGATTTCTATCATGACTGGAATTTTGGAATTTGAAATGAATCTATCTTACAAACCATTTTCATTTTAGTCACCTGTTTTAAAAAAATTATTCCAATTTTTGTAAGATGGCGAAACACGTAGCGTTAGGAATTGATATCGGGGGGACTAATACCGCATATGGTTTGGTTAGTAGAGATGGCGAAGTATTAATGGAAGAATCTGTTGGAACTGGTTTGTTTGAAGACCCGGCTGAACTGGTTGAATATATCTACCAACGCGTTCATTCTACCGAACATTTTAACCATATTCTTGGTATTGGAATTGGAGCTCCAAATGGCAATGTTTTTTCAGGTAATATTGAATTTGCTCCCAACTTAAAATGGAAAGGAATTATCCCAATTGCTACCTTATTTGAAGATCGTTTTCACCGCCCAAGCCTCTTGGCAAATGACGCAAATGCCGCCGCAATTGGCGAACACTTATTTGGTTGTGCGCGTGATTTAAACGATTTCGTTACGATTACATTAGGAACTGGTTTGGGTAGTGGCATTTTCGTGAATGGTGAATTGATTGTTGGTCATGCAGGATTTGCAGGTGAATATGGACATATTCGTGTGATTCCTAATGGTCGATTGTGTAAATGCGGAAGGAAGGGTTGTCTTGAAACGTACGCTTCAAGTACGGGAGTTACACGGAGCATCACTGAATTGAATTCAGAAAACAAAGCTACCTCTGTTCTTCACACAGGGAATTCTGCACGAGAAGTATTTCAAGCTGCCGAAAAAGGAGATGCATTTGCCATCGAAATTGTTGATTTTACAGCTGAAATTCTAGGTTCCTCTTTAGCTGATTTTGCCGCATTTTCAAATCCTCAAGCCTATATATTATTTGGTGGAATTGCACAAAGTGGTGATGCTTTTGCCGAAAAAGTGAAGTATTACTTGGAAGAAAACGCATTAAAGATTTACCAAAACTCTATTGAAATTCGTATCTCAGATCTCCACGATAAAAATGCAGCTGTCCTCGGTACGGCCGCTTCATTATTTTGGAAAGCGATCAAAAAATAAGCGTATGAAAAAAAGACTTGGAATAACGGTTTTCACACTGTTAGTATCAACTTGTGTTGTTGCTCAATTACCAGAGCTCAAAATAGCAGATCAAAAAGCACAAGAATTGGTCGGAAGAGGTGATAAAAGAGCTGCTTATATTGATCCGCTTGCTTATGTGAATCCGTTCATTGGAACTGGAGGTCATGGTCATACATTCCCAGGTCCTGTTTTACCATTCGGAATGGTGCAATTAGGTCCTGATACACGTCCAGAAGGTTGGGATGGTTGTTCTGGATACCATTATTCTGATTCCGTTATCTATGGATTTAGCCACACTCATTTGAGTGGAACGGGTGTTCCCGATTATTCTGATTTATTGATTGTTCCCCAAGTTGGAAAAGTGAAATTAGAACCTGCTTTTAAAAACCCAAAAGGTTATGGAGCACAATTTTCGCATTCCAATGAAGTAGCATCACCTGGGTTTTATTCAGTGAAATTGAACAATCCCACTATTGATGTGCGGTTGACAACCACCAACCGATGTGCAATCCATGAATACACCTTTCATCAAGAAAAAGGCAAGAAATACATTTTACTTGACCTTGGATACCGCGATAAGGTAATTAATACCAATGCAACAGCACATGGAAATAATCACATCAAAGGATTTCGTATTTCAGAAGGTTGGGCATCTAAACAGTATTTTTTCTTTGATTTAGAAACCAATGTACCATTCACAAAATCAAAATGGATTGTTGGAAAAAATGGAACGTATGTTATGGTGTTGGAATTTCCTGCTTCCACGAAACAAGTACTCTTGCGTGTAGGAATTTCTGGAACTGATGAACAAGGTGCCTCAGCAAATCTAGCCGCTGAAGCCACCAATTGGGATTTTGACAACTACATGCGCAATGCTCAAGTACGTTGGAGAACAGAGCTTTCAGTTATTCAGGCTTATACAACTGACAAAGAAGTATTACACAACCTCTACACAGGATTATATCATAGTTACATTCATCCAAGTTTATGGACAGATGTAGACGGAAGATACCGTGATTTTAACGCAACGATTCAGCAATCAACTACGGGTGATTTGTATTCTGTTTTTTCCTTGTGGGATACGTATCGCGGGGCAAATCCTTTGTACACTATTTTTCAGCCAAAACGCACAAGTCAATTCATAGAATCGTTTTATCAACAAGCGAAAACTACTGGATTATTACCCGTTTGGACTTTATCCAACAACGAAACAAATTGCATGATTGGTTACCATGCTGCATCCGTGATCGCTGACGCACAAGTAAAAGGAATCAAACTAGCGCATACAGAAGAATTATTGGATGCCATGATTGCTACGGCGAATTACAATCATTTTGGAAAAAAACAATATGCCCAACAAGGATTTATTTCCGCAAGTGATGAAGCGGAATCCGTTTCACGTACCTTAGAATATGCCTATGATGATTGGTGTATTGCTCAATTTGCACAAAGTATTGGGAATAGTAAAATAGAAAACCAATACCGTTTGCGAGCTGGGAATTGGATCAACTTGTACAATCCTGAATCTGGATTTTTTCAACCACGAAAAGGTGGAATGTGGTTACCAAATTTCCGTCCAAATGAAATCAATCATCATTTCACAGAAGCAAACGCTTGGCAATATTCATTAGCAGCCCCGCATCACATTGCATCTTTAGTCGACTTAAAGGGTGGTGGTCGTAGAATGGAGCGTTTTTTAGATTCGTTGTTTTTATCTTCCTCTGTCATGTCAGGTAGGGAACAATCGGATGTTACTGGATTAATTGGTCAATATGCACATGGAAACGAACCATCACATCACATGGCGTATTTGTATAATTACACCGGAGCTCCACACAAAACGCAAGAAATGGTTGACCGTATTTTGCGTGAACAATACCACAATGCTCCCGATGGACTTTCAGGTAACGAAGATTGTGGACAAATGTCTGCTTGGTATGTACTCAGCGCACTCGGTTTTTATCCAGTTAGTCCAGGAAGTGCTACTTATGCAATTGGTCGACCATTATTAGATCGCGTATTGATTCAAGCAGGAACAACTCCATTGGTTATTGAAGCGATAGATAATAGTCCTGAAAACAAATACATCCAATCCATTACTTGGAAAGGAGAAGAATACAAGAAGCTCTACATTACACAAGAAATGATCACATCTGGTGGTTACTTGAAAATTCAAATGGGGAATAAACCACAACTAAAACTCTCCCTTTACAAATTAGATTTAACCGAAAAAATAGGAGAATCAGTGATTGCAGCACCTTATTTCATAGCAGATCGCACCACTTTTTCGGATTCTATTCGCGTGAGTTTGGATAAATTCCCAACTGAAACAGGAACCATTGTTTATACAATGAATGGAGGTGAACCGAATGAACTTTCCAGTATTGTAGATAAAACGCTCACCTTTTTCGAAACCACTGAACTCAAAGCGCGGATTTGCAGAAAAGTGGATGGGATTTGGGTTTACAGCCCTGTTATATCAAGTGTTTTCACAAAATATCAACACGATAAAACCATCGAATTAAAAACAGAATTTGCCAATCAATACGCTGGAAGCGGTTCTCAAACACTCGTTGATGGTCAATTCGGAACAGCTGAATACCGAGGTACTGAATGGCAAGGATTTCAAGGAAAAGACGTTGAAGCCATACTAACACTGAATGAAACAAAAGAACTTTCTAAAGTGACCGTTTCTTGCTTACAAGATACCAAATCATGGATTTTCCATCCGAAATCGTTCATCGTAGAAATTTCAACAGATGGCATCAACTTCAAAAAAATTGGAACACAACAAAATACAACTGTTAGTGATCGACTAGAAGGTGGTTCAACGCATCTTTTCACACTTGACTTCCCTCCTACTACTGCCAAATTTGTGCGGGTTCGTATTCAAAATTATGGAATTTGCCCTTCTTGGCATTTAGGCGCTGGAGGTACGACATGGTTATTTTTAGACGAGATTGTGGTGGAATGATCGGGTTATTTCACGTAGGCACGAGATGCATCGCGTGCCTACAGAATAAACCTGAACCAATTTGGCACGTGATGAATCAAGTGCCAACCGGTATCACAGGATAGCCTGCAATAGATTTAATAAATTAACCATTTCCTAATATTTATAAACTTGGACAACTTTCCCTTTACAGAAAGTTATTATCTTTAGCCCTCCTCAAATAAACCAATAACAATAATGAGAAAACTATTAATAGCAGCGGTAGCTTTTGGTTTTTCCTTCGGTAACTCAGCACGTGCTGACGAAGGGATGTGGCTTCCTTTCCTTATCGGAAGAAACTACGAAGACATGAAAAAGCATGGCTTAAAATTGTCACAAGAAGAAATTTATTCCATCAATAAATCCTCATTGAAAGATGCAGTGATCTCATTTGGTGGATTTTGTTCAGGTGAAATCATTTCTGATCAGAGTTTGATTTTGACCAATCACCACTGTGGTTATGATGCAGTAGCTGGAGCTTCAACTCCTGAAAAAAACTACTTAGACAATGGATTTTGGGCGAAAAATAACCAAGAAGAAATCCCAGTTCCAGGATTAACAGCAACGTTCATGATTCGTATGGAAGATGTATCTGCAACGATTCTGAAAGAACTAACAAGTTCTATGACTGCAAAAGAACGTGCTACCAAAATCAAAGAATTGGGTGATATTTTAGTGAAAGACGCAACCAACGGAACAAATTATGAAGCATTCGTACGTGATTTTTACGATGGTAACGAATTTTACCTATTTGTTAAAGAAACCTTCACTGACGTCCGTTTAGTTGGTGTTCCGCCACAATCTGTTGGTAAATACGGTGGTGATACAGACAACTGGGAATGGCCTCGTCATACGGCAGATTTTTCAATGTTCCGTATTTATTCTGGAAAAGACAACAAACCTGCTAAATACAGCGACACGAATGTTCCTTACAAACCAAAACATTCATTGCCTGTATCAATTAAAGGTGTGAAACAAGGAGATTATGCAATGGTAATGGGCTTTCCAGGAAGAACAAACCGTTACTTAACTTCTTATGGAGTTGAACAAGCAATTGCATTGGAGCAACCAAAAATTGTAGACATTCGTGCAATGAAGTTGGAGATCATGAAAAAATACATGGACAAAGATGTTGCTGTTCGTTTGTTTTACTCTTCTAAATATGCTCAAGTTGCCAACTACTGGAAGTACTTTATTGGTCAAACAAAACAATTAAAAGCAAATGGAGTTGCCGATAAAAAACGTAAAGTTGAGCAAGATTTCTTGAAATTTTCTCAAGGAAAACCAGAATACAATAATGTATTGACAGATATTGAAAATGCCTTCAATACAACCAATAACATTATCTATATCCGTGTATACCAAAGTGAGTTTGTACGCCAAGTAGACATTAATTCAATTGTTTATTTGTTGAAATCATCAACAGATGCTGCTGTACAAGGTAAAACAGAACGAGCAGAACAATTACGTGCTGCCGCTTTTGAACAAGCAAAAGAATTTTTCAAAGAACGTTCAATGGATGTTGAATTGGAAACACTTGAAGCGGGTTTAAAAATGTATTTACGTGATGTACCTGCTGCTCAACGTATGGGAATTGCACAAAGTTTGACTGAAGAAAGTGTAACAGCTTTTATGGCTCGTCTCCGTGCAAATTCGATTTTTTCTTCACAAGAGCGTTTCGAAGCATTTGAAGCTAGTTACGATGAAACAGTATTAAAGCAAGATCCTTTGTTTATTTTAATCAAAGACTTGGATGATGCATACATCAAAGCAATTGAAGAAGCATCTGTAAAAGAAGCTACAGAGAAATTGCAACGTGCTAACCGCTTATTTGTAGATGGTGTGCGCAAAATGCAACCGAACAAAACGTTTTACCCAAATGCAAATTCAACTATGCGTTTGACGTATGGAAATGTTTTGGCTTATGAACCACGTGATGCTGTGAAATATGATTTCTACACAACCATTGATGGTGTGATGCAAAAAGAAGATCCTACAAACCCTGAATTTAATGTGGATCCACGCTTGAAAGAAGTTTGGATGAAAAAAGATTTCGGTCAATATGCTGACAAAGCAACAGGAAAATTGGTTGTGAATTTCTTATCAAATAATGATATTACTGGTGGGAATTCTGGTTCTCCAGTAATCAATGCCAATGGAGAATTGATTGGTACTGCATTTGATGGTAACTGGGAAGCAATGTCTGGTGATATTTACTTCGAACCAAATATCCAACGTACTATTTCATTAGATGTTCGCTACACTTTGTGGCTGATTGATAAAGTATATGGTGCTACCAATTTGGTGAATGAAATGAAATTGGTGAAATAAATCCTCAATTCTTACAAAAAAGCCCCGACAATAAATGTCGGGGCTTTTTTTTGCGGTACTAATTTGTCTATCTGTATTTAACTTGTAATGAATAATACCATTTAAGTTTATGAATCTTAAGGTTCATTACAATACCTTCATTTGTTAATAAATTGGTTTGGGACCAACTAGTTGTCCAGGGGATCTAAAAATAGGTAAGTGTTTCATAATCAGTGAAGTTATTTTAGTAATTTTTGAAGTCCTACTAGAAAGAACGTGCCAAATAACAAGTCGCCTGAAAATCAACCTGTTAAAATTATTAAAAAAATAGTTAGTTTCTCATATTGGGATTAACACTCTCAAAATGAGAATTAAATAATCAAATAAAGGCAACAATCTGAATGCGACTATAAATTTTGTACAGAACACCTATAAATACTCAGATTTGAGTGAAACCGACGAAGTAATGATGTGTTCTTTCAAGGAGTTTTCGTGAAAAAGAGGAGCAACTAGAGGTGTAATGCTATAATTGCTATTCGTTATTTAAACGAATTATTATTGCAATGGTCTATTCACGCAAAATGCACATCGTGCGAAACAATAAAGAACTGACTATCATTAAATATTGAAGCATTACGTCCTATTTTGGGGTGTTGACTGAAACTTTCGGAAACGAAGATGCAAGAATTGGTGAATGAGCTTGAAAAAGTTGTTGTAGCAATGAAAAATCTTCAACAACCAAAAAAGGGAAGTAAACACTCCCCTCTTTTGGTATTCATTCGACTGGTGTAGTCTTGTTTGAAGCAGTAGATCTTAGTTGTAAGCAACCGTTACATCAAAAGAACCTGTGTACAAGCCTACCGGTTGGTTGGCATCCACGTTCAATGTAGCTCCTACTTTTAATGCTGATGCTCCCAATGCATCTAAAGCTGATGTAGCACCCAATGAAGAAACAAAGTTGTCTACTTGCATGTCATTCGTACCTGAAGCTATCAAGATCGTTGATGGCAATGAGATCGTAAAAGTTGCGTCTGGAGCTCCGATGATATCAAAAGCAGCAGCATTGGAAACGTTGCCTGCAGAGATCAATGTTACACCACCTGTAGCTGTACGAACATCTGTGATAGCCATGTCTACTGTTCCTGCAGCAGGACCAGCAGCTACGTTACCAAATTTAAGGT
>JAYSRF010000232.1:0-2874 GCA_043721195.1 Fluviicola sp.
CTTGAATGGTTTTAGCTTGTTGCAACATAGCCAACTCTTCACGTTTTGAAACATCAGTAGAAGTCGCATCCAAATTGGGAGAAACCGATTCAACCTCAATAGGCGATTTCAACTCCTTATTCAATAAAAAATTGAAATAATATTGCGCATTTAATTGTTGATTATCAGCTTGTATTAATTGAGAACGAAGGGTTTCTCTTTCGCTTTTTGAACGAAGAACACTTGCTTGTAATCCTTTTCCGTTCGCGAATAAAGCTTCATTTAGTGCAACATTTTTGTCGAGTACCAACAAGGCATTTTTATACACTTTTATAGCTTCCATTGCTGACAAATAATTGAAATAAGCAACTTTGATGTCGTTCACCAATTGGCGTTTATAACTGTTGACATCTAACTGCGACATCACCGTCTGTTGCTCCACTATTCGTTTAGCGTAAATAAGATCAGTATTTAAAATCGGAACTGCTGTTCGGATGTACGCATCGTAATAGTTTTTCGGAAGAAAATTAATTTCTTGATTCTCAATCTGCGGAAAACTGTTAGTTCCACTCATTTGATTCAAAGATGCATAAACGGGATTCAATAAATCGCCAATTGGTAAACTCGAATATCGTCCACCTTGTGCTGTAGAAAAGGATCCCGAAAAATTAACTGTTGGTAGGAAATTACTTTTCGCTACCTGCAGATCAATGAGTGCTTTTTGAATGTTTATTTGCTTTTGTTGCAAAACAGTGTTATTCGTAAGACCTTCTTGGATATAACGATCCAGTTGTGATTGCGCATTACTCCAAATTGGAACCAGTAGAAATCCCAAAGTTGCGCCTGCTAATTGGTGAAATTTAATCATATTGTTTTCATTGTTAATTTACTGAACAGTGTTAAGTAATAATTAAAAAAATTAGCGCCGAAGCGCCTCCATCATTAAAATGAACTCTTCAAAGGCGCATTCTACAATGCGATCTCGTTTTTCTTCATTTAAAATTTTGCATCTACCACGATCATTCAACGTACACATTCCATGCATCGCTGACCAAATGACAAACGCACCAACTTCAGAATCTGTAAATGGCAGGTAATTCAAGTCCATACACTCTTGAATTGTTAACCGAAGACCTTGAAACGCTTGTAATCCTTCATTCCAAGCTTCTTCTTCATCCAGCGAGTCCATTGGCGCTTTCTGTACAAACATTAAGTCATAATAATCAGGGTTTTGTTCTGCAAAACGAATGTAAATTCGCCCCATAGCTTTTAATCGTTCAAATGGATCAGATACCGCAGACAGTGCACTCATCTGGATATTTAGCAAGTTAAAACCATCCATGTGTAAAGCATAAAACAACTCGTTTTTATCCTTGAAATACAAATAAATCGTCGTAGGGCTGTATTCAATTTTCTGAGCAATCGCGCGAATCGAAGTTTGTTCAAAACCTTTTTCCAAAAACACTTCACGCGCAGCATCCATGATACTTTTACGTAAATCTTGTCGGTCTCGTTCTTTTCGTTCGTTGATTCCCATTATTAAAAATTAATAGTGCAAATGTAATTAACACTGTTAAGTAAATCAATGTTTCGAATAAAAAAAATGTTAACTTTTTTGTTGCTTTCTGATAATCAGTTATTTGAAACTTAATTAACTTCACACTCACCATTCTTGTTCCAATTTGACCGCTCAAAAAATATATCCCTGCGGCGAAACGTCTAATGATTGCAATGCAGTGTTAGGAGCAACTTTAAAAGCGATTCGTTGCAATACTTCACCTGCGTTTAATGGATCAGGTGCGTATGTTGCCAAGTTATCCAAAATCTACTACAATGTTATACAAAAATGGGAATCGGAATTTTCTAGTTGAATGAAACGAGTTGTGCATTGGAACGATTGATGAAATTCACTTCTGATTTCGTTTAAATCAAATCAACAACTTCATTTTAGACAACTTACAACTAGAAATTAATCATTAAATTTGCCCCTAATTTTGCAATCTTGCTAATCCGAAATAAATAGCACTGTCATGAATACTAATCGTTTCTTCATTGTACTTGTTGTTCTGTTGTTGAGTAGTTACTCCTTCGCGCAACCAAACTGGTGGTTGGGACAGAAAAAACCATACAAATGGCAACTAGGGCTTAGTTGGAATGCAGTTGATGACGATGGAAGAGCAGTTTGTCAACCGTTTGACATCAAACAATCATGGAATTATCCGCTGTTCCCATCTAGACTTATGGTTGATCGTTACTTGAGAAAAGGGTTCAGTATTGAATTTGCAGGTGCTTACAATAAT
Organism: Fluviicola sp.; assembly: GCA_043721195.1. GTDB lineage: Bacteria > Bacteroidota > Bacteroidia > Flavobacteriales_D > Crocinitomicaceae > Fluviicola. Next base: position 2,280 of record JAYSRF010000232.1, read on the forward strand.
TACTCAGCTAGTAAATTGGTCAATGATACAACAGGATTAAGTGGTTTGTTTATTTCCTTGGACTTGAATACAAAATACAGCTTTTATCAGCTATTTTATCCGATGAAATGGTTTGAACCGTATGTTGTTGCAGGTGTTGGAATGACGCATCGTAAGGCTTATGAAAAAACGATAACGGGAAACCTAAACATTGGTGTGGGATTCAATTTTTGGTTTCACAGAAGTTGGGGCATTCAGCTTCAAACTACAGGTAAATTGGCAATAACTGGTAAATTCTTCAGCACAGATGCCGATTATTTACAACACACATTTGGTATTGTGTATAGACTACCTGAGCCTAAAAACAAAGGAATGTCGACCAAAAAACAATACAAGTGGACAAAATCCAAACAAAAATACCGTGGTGGTGCCGATGGAAAAACGAAGGGTTAATTCTATTTTAACTCATTAAAAACATTCATGTATGAATACAATCAATAAGAATACAAACCAACATATTCTATGGTTTTTCATCTATTTTGCATTATCAACATTGCTCACATGGTTGTTTGTTGTCGTTTCACCGCTCTATATTAGTACTGAACAATTACTGCTT
>JAYSRF010000233.1:0-7370 GCA_043721195.1 Fluviicola sp.
GCTAGAATATTTTGAGCATTGATTTTAAATTCTGCACGATTATTCCAGAAGGTTTTAGTTAGTTGAAGATCTAAGAAAGCACGACTGTTTTCCCATAAATCTGGTTCATTCACGTTACCTACAATATAGATCCGTGGACCAACTTTATTCAAACTAACAGACATTCCCCAGTTGTGACGCATGTTGTTGTAATAAAGTCCAGCATTAAACACATAAGGTGATTGTCCTTGCAATGGTCGGGTAGAAGCAGCTGTTCCAATGATACCAGATACATCTACTTGCGAACGGATAATGGAAATATTTGTATAAACAGTCAATTTATCAAAGATAGAGTTGGTGTCTAATTTGAAAATGGAAGAGACCAAAGAACGAGCTTCTATTTCGAGACCATAATTTTGAGCCGTTGGAACATTTTTAAAAGAAATTTCACTGGTTACATCAGGTCGCGAAATTTGCTCAATTGGATTGGTGAAATGTTTGTAAAATACTGTAGCGGATAAGATTTGTCCACGTCCTGGGAAAAATTCATAACGCAAATCAAGATTTTGAATACTCGCACGCACCAAAGAGTCATTTCCAGAAAGAACAAAATTGGTATTGAAATCAAAAAATGCAAATGGTGCCAACTCTCTGTATTCAGGACGATTCAATGTTTGAGAATAGCTGAAACGTAAATTTTGTCTTTTAGTCATGCTGTAAATGAAGTTCACAGAAGGTAATATATCCAATTTAACGGTGTTTAATTCCAATAGCGATTTATCTACACGCATTGCTGTCAATTGTTGTTGAAAGTATTCAGCACGAACACCCCAAACCAAGCGCATGTCATTGTTGAATCGATTATCGAGCATCAAATAACCTGCATATAAATTAGAACTTGCTTGATATGAATCTGAATTTTTTGTTCCATCCGTTAGTTTAAAACCGCCAATTCCATTTACGGGACCATTCGGAGCTTGAATCAATCCCATGTTTTCTGGAGCAAAAATTTGATCTTCTGGTAAGGTCAATAAAGATTGTTTGAAGTCGATATTACCTCCAGAAACATTGTAGGTAGTATAACCCAATTGTCGAGCAGCAAATGTACGATTTCGCAATTGTGCCATTGATCCAAATTTGAAATCGGATTTAATCTTTTTAAAGAAAACAACAGGTAAGGTAAAATCCAATCGTGCACTTGTTGAATATTCTTTGTTTTCTGAGAAGAACATTCCACCGCCATAACTTGGTCCAACACTCGTTTCTGAAATATTCGCTGTGTAAACCGTATCGGATGGATTGGGATTTGTTGGATCGGTAAGGTATTTATAGCGTGTATAAATGGAACGATTCAAACTTGGAATAGTACGTTTAATATTGCTATAAGAAACCAACCATTCTATACGGAGTTTTGATTTTTTTAATAAATGATCTCCATTGAATTGACCAGAATAGATATTGTTGGAAGTAAACCAACGTGCATTCGAGCGCAAAAGCAAAGGATTGTTTTCCAATGGACCAACTTCACCTGTTCTATTAATCAATCGATCATCAGAATTGATACTGTAGATGTTTTTAAATCCGAATGAATTATTCTCATTTAATTTATAAGTAAAGTTGGCTAAACCACCAGCCAATACTTGCTCTGAATTATTTTTATCTAAGTATTCATACTCCAATTGTGATGTTGGACTGGTAGGATCAACGCTATTGGCATAACCACGACGAGTTGTTTGATTAAAGTTGAAGCTTCGACTATACGTAAGGGATGCAATGATTCCAACTTCACGGTCTCTAATTTTCGGGTTGAAACCCATTGCAAATTGCAAGTTGTAGTTGGGTGAAAATTTGCGATCTACTAATCCCCAGTTCGTTGAAAATTGTTTCGCTACTGTTGCTTGATCGTGAATGCTAGATGGATAATTTTCAAATGAAGGTACATTTGATGATAATTTTCGAGATCCATCATCTACTCCGATCCAATCCATTTTTCCACCTGCGTAACTTTGTTGTGCTTTAAACGTGGTAATGGTATTGTAACCACTACCAATAGAAACAGTATAGAATTTTTTCTCGGGAATACTTTTCGTGTTAATCATAATAATTCCGCCAGCAAATTCTGCAGGTTGATCTGGTGTAGCTGTTTTTGCAATCACCAATTTATCCAACATGTTTGCTGGAAAGATATCGAATGAAAAAGCTTTACGATCCGATTCAGAACTTGGAAGCGGACCACCATTTAGATAAGCAGCATTATAACGGTCGTTCAATCCGCGAATGACAGCGAACTTATTGTCTTGTATACTCGCACCACTTACCATTTTCAGCACATCAACAGCACTTTTAGCTGGCGTTCGTTTAATAACCTCTGCTGAAACACCATCAGAGGCATACGCTGCTTTCTTTTGTTCAAGGTATAAGTCATTGACTGTTTCACGATTGCGTTTTGCTGTAACTACAAATTCTTCTATCTTGGTTGTTCCTACTGAATCTTGCATGGTTACATCTACCTCAGTAACTTGATTGGCTACAACTACTATTTCCGTTATACTCATGCTAGGATACTCAGTATAAGAAACTTTAATCGAATAGGTCCCAGGACTTAGTTTAGTATAGGTGTAAACTCCATCCAAGTCTGAACTTGTTCTTCTACCAGAAGGAGTTAGTTGAATTTCCGCCATTGGGATAGTTTCACCTGTAATGCCATCGAAAATTTTACCCCTGATTGCTCCAGTGGTTTTATCTTGAGCATGCAAGAAATAGGTCGTGAATAATAGGATCAATGTAACAACTACCTTCATAATTTAAACTTTTTACAAAGGAACTGCTAACAGATTATTTCAACTTAAGTTAGGTGTTATAGGATTATGAGGGATGTATTACTAAATCGTTAAACTAGGTAACAAATTGTTAATATAGAAGTTGGATTCAATGAATGGTTTTCACCAAATGGGATTGTTGTTGCATGTTAAATGACGATCCAACGGTTAATCCTAGCAATTGCTGAGCAAGTGGAGAAGTTGCACTAACACAAAATACGGTAGTTCCTGCTAGATGTAACTGACCAATGGGAAGACCAATAAAAAAATCACCCATGGATGTTGAAACAAACGATCCATTTTGAATGGTAGTTGAATCAGAAAGAGCCTCTAAGGAAGGAATCAATGCCAATTGCCGCTTGATTTCTTGGATTTGAACCATGATTTTATCAATTTCCTGCTGACTCATGGCACGCGAGGTTTCATACTTGTCGCCAGCTGAACTTTTGGTGTCATTGCTTAATCCTTCATTCAAATCTTCTAAGATGATGAACAAATCAGCTTGTTTTGCAAGTAAAACAGTCCGAGCTTCTGATAAAATGAGTGCTTTATTCATGGTGATCAAAATGCCGTTCAAAAATAGTTTTCAATTGGTTGATCACATTTTCTTCGCTAAAAGCGAGTCCAGCTGATCGGATCGTTTCAGGGTTAAATGGGAGAAGTCCATTCATGAAATCTTGTACCGCTTGTGCAACGGATGAAGGGCTTTCTGCAACTAGTTGTATTCCCAATTGTGGATCGAGGTCTTTCCCAATCCCAACAGGTGTAGTAAATGTAGGAATTCCAGTTAACCAAGCTTCTACCAATACGATGCTAAAGGTTTCATACTTGGAAGTGAGAATAAAGGCATCATGTAAACGCATTTGTTCAGCAATTTCTTCCCAACTCATTGGACCAAGAAAAGTGATGTATTCTTGGATCACAAGCGTTTTCGTTAGTTCAATCCATTTTTCAACAGGTTGATCTGATATAATGGTTAAATGAAGATCAGTAAATCCATTTGCAATTGCTTCTGCTATTCCTTTGATCAATGTTTCTGGATCTTTCACCGCTTCATCTAACGTAGAAACATGCAGAAAACGATTGCGTTGCCGACCAATTGATTCGGCAGGATAAAATAGGGTTGTATCCACAAAATTAGGAAGCACAGTGCTTTTTGTTGTTGGAAAAACCGCTTTCATATCTTCTTGAAGAAATTCAGAACAAGCGAGTAATTCGTTCATTTGTAAACTCGTGCGTTTTATTATTGCACGCTGAAGACGACTGAATTTTTCACGGATTTCTTTTCGATAATAAGAAGCATGTTCCATGACAATCAACGGACAATGGTAATTGCGTTTTGCCCGTATAAATTGTAGTCCGCGATTTAAAATGACATGTGCAAAAATCAAATCAACATATTCGACTTCATGCATGGCTTTGTTCAAGGCCTTACGTTGCCAATACCAATGCATTAATTTGTTCGAACTAATAGGATGGTAAACGCGAACAATATGAACGCCATCCAATTCTTCTTGTTCCATTTCAATGCGCGAACAAGCTGAGTCACCAAGTGTGTGAATCACCGAAACGGTATATTCAGCAGCAAGTAATTGAGCAAATCGCAACACAAAATTTCCCACAAAAGCATCCAATCGGTTCGGAAACCAAGAACTCATAATCAATATATGGCGTGGATGCTCTGGAAACATTGGAGGAGAAATTTCTAGAGCGAAGTTACATTAATTCACCTGTAAACGGAAGGTTTTCTCTTGTCCAAACCTGTTAATAGTTATTAAATAAATGCCAGAAGCGAGGTTTGGAAGGGTTAATTGTCCGTTTTCCAATTGAGTAGGGATGAATTGTCCATCAATTGAATGAAACAAAATTTTATCGTTTTCTTGAATTCCCCCAATGGTGAGCGTTTGCGCAACTAGTGGATTCGGATACAGTTGAATAGCATTAAAATCCACATTTTCTAACCCATTTGTACACGATAAACGATTGATGTATTGCCAAATAGTATCATTGTATTGTGTTGAAACAAGTGAGTTTCCATCAGCATTTCCCATGCGAATAACTACCAGACCAGTTGAAGCTGAGCTATTGATAATTTGAGCGTCTTTTCCAAGTGCAGCAATCACATCAGCTGGTGCATTCGGCATTGGGCTGCCAGCAAATGAAAACTGAACGCCTGGAACCATATAGGAACTTTGCCCATTCAACCAAGTTAAATAACCATACGAAGGATTGAGGGTTTGCGAAGAAGTTGTCATTTCTTGAAAATACTGTGGATCGTTTAAAACGGGATTTCCATCCCAAATTCCTTCATTGTGCAGTAACAACCCAAAACGCGCCATGCTTCTTGGGGTTGAAATAAAAATATTGTTGTAATCGATAGGGAAGAAGGCGCCTGTCATGCCTGTTGGTGTTTTTATTTTTTGGGTAATCCATTGATTTAAAGTAACACCAGTTGCATTCGCAATGACGCCATCAAGAAGTGTGTATGGAGCGTTGTAGTAAGCCCAACGTAATGCTGGATCGGTTAAATAATTGAGACAAATGGGATCTGTACAGTAAAAATCTTGTGTATCATCAATTCCACTTGTCATGGTTAATTGGTGGCGAATAGTCACTTTTTCTTCTTGTGCCAACGTCATATTTGTCCAACCTGCTCCTAAATAGTCGGAAGTTGTATCACTAATGTTTAAAAAACCTTCTTGTTGCGCTATTCCAACGGCTAAACCAGTTAACGTTTTTCCAGCAGAATTCCAGACCCAAAAACTATCAACGGTAAATGTCCCAAAGTATTTCTCCAAAACAATCCGTCCGTCTTTTAAAACAATGAATGCTTTTGAATTGGTTTGATCTAAATAATCATACAATACATCAATCGAATCTTGACACCAACCCAACGAAGCAGGATCAGTTGTTTCCCAGGTAGTTCCAACAATTGGAGGGAAGTATAGTTGAGCTTTGGAGGTATTGAAAAAGGATAGTAAGCAGAGTAGAAGTATGAATCGTTTCATAGCAAATCAATTTTGAATGATGCTTAAAATTACAAAAACGAACGTTGTATTCAGTTAATTGGATGTTAAAACAAGAAAATGAAGGTGTTTATTCCGTTTAAGCGTAAATTGATTTTAGTTGTTCCATTGCAAAATCAATTTCAGCTTTTGTGGTATAACGAGAAAACGAGAACCGTGCATTAGGTCTTGTAGGATCAGCTCCAATTCCTTCGAGTACATGTGAACCTTTTGCTGAACCAGACGAACAGGCGCTTCCACCGCTACATGCCACACCCTTTAAATCAAGAGTAAATAACAACATCGATGCTTTTTCAGTTGGAGGCAAACACACATTTAGAACCGTATACAAGCTTTTATCAGGATCTGTTTCACCATTGAATGCAACTGCTGGTAGTAAGGTTTTTAATGCAGCGATCATGTACGATTTTAGTTCTTGAACATGGCGCTGATGTGCTGCAATATCGGTATTTGCTAATTCTAAAGCTTTTGCTAATCCAACTATTCCGTAGAGATTTTCAGTTCCTCCTCTCAAACCACGTTCTTGCGCACCTCCATGAATCAATGCTTCAGCACGAACATTTTTGTTCACATATAAAAAACCAATTCCTTTGGGTCCATGAAATTTATGTGCAGCACAAGTAATGAAATCGATATCCAATTCTTGCAGATTAAACGGATAATGAGCCATTGTTTGAACGGTATCAGAATGAAACCAAGCACCATATTGACGACACAATTGACTTACCTTTTCAATAGGAATGAGTGTTCCGATTTCATTGTTAGCGTGCATCAAAGAAACCATGGTTGGTTGCTCATCCTTTAATACATTTTCTAATTCTTGCAGATCAATTGCGCCTTGTGAATTGACCGAAAGCCAAACCACTTCAAGTTCAGGATGTTCTTTTTTCAACGCTTCAATTGTGTGACCAACTGCATGATGTTCAATTGTTGAGGAAACAATGCGTGTTACACCGAGTGATAGAACGGCTGTTGTTAATGCCATATTATCTGCTTCTGTTCCTCCAGATGTAAAAATGATTTCTGAAGGTGAGCAATGAAGCAATTTTGCTACAGTTCGTCTAGCCGTTTCAATGACTGCTTTAGCTTGCCTACCAAAATAATGGGTGGAAGATGGATTACCAAATTCGTTTAGTATATACGGTATCATAGCATCAGCTACTTCTGGAGCAAGTGGAGTGGTTGCAGCATTGTCTAAATAAACGCGCATAATGTTTTTTTTCGACAAAGTTAGAATTTTGTAGCGTTTTTGGTACTTCAATGACAATTCTTCTTTGAAAAGCTATTCCTTTCCCAATAATTGGCGGAATGTTTCTTTTCCAGGCGCAGAATGCAGTAAGTTTCTCATTAGAAGTAGGGTGCGTTCAAGGCGTTTTTCAGGACTTTTAACTGTTGTTATGTAGTTTAAAATATACCGTTGCATACTTGGTGTTAATGCTGAAAAGCGGCTAAAAGATTCGGGTTCTTGTTCCCAAAATTCGATTATTTCTTCAGCAACCTCTACTCCATAAGTAGATGGGTTTTCATATAGTGCAACAGCTACCTC
>JAYSRF010000234.1:0-7361 GCA_043721195.1 Fluviicola sp.
GTTGTACTTGAACCAGCATTCGCAAATGTTCCAGCACCTTGAATGACACTCCAATTTCCTGTTCCTGAAGAAACAGCCGTTGCGCTGATGGGCGAGGTAAACGTATTACACAAAACAATTGTATCATCCAGAATAACCGCAAAATCAGGAATTTCCAATACCTCAACGTTAAAACTACAGCTCGCTGAATTTCCAGAAGAATCGACCACTTGATAACTTAATGTAGTGATTCCAACGGGGAAAATTGACCCAGAAGTTAAACCAGTTACATCTGTTTGTGAAACGGCATACAAACAATTATCTGTTCCAACTGGAAGAATAAAGTTGACCAATGTATCACAACTCTGAATATCACTTGGACACACAATACTCGGTTGAACATTTTCGAAAACGCCTAATTGAAACGCGCAACTAGTTTGATTTAAGCCTGCATCGGTGACAGTAAGCGTAATTGTAGTCGTTCCTGAACTTACGATGTCACCAGCAGCTGGATTTTGCGTTAAACTAAAACCAGAACAATTATCCGTCACAACCGCAAGAGAAGTATAATCTGGAACTGTAAAATTACAATCGATGCCGTTATTGATATTTTGTGCTGCTGGACAGGTAATTGTAGGAATAATCACGTCAACTGGATGAACTTGTGTGACGCAGGTTGAACTATTTCCAAATAAATCAGTAATGGTAGTGGTAACAGTTGTAATTCCTGAAGCACTCGTTGCTGCTAAAGGACTTTGGGAAAATGCAAGTAAATTAGAGGGCGTACACACATCCGTTGCATCATAAGCTGCATTTAAATTCGGAATAAAGTAATTACATGGATTGGTAGTAAATACTGTTGTATCTGAAAGACACGTCACAATTGGATCTACTACATCCGCAGCAACTAAATTGACCACGCAGGATCCAATATTCCCTGCTGCATCCGAAACATAAATGGTTGCTTGAATTGTATCTGTAAAGGTGAATAAATTGGCTGGTACTTGACTGAATGAAAACAATGCTGCTACCGATGTACAATTATCTGTTACAGTTGGAATCGCACTCAAATCGCCAACCGTTGCCATACAAGTCGCATTCGACGTGATCAAGTGATAGGTTGGACATGAAACAACGGGATCTGTTGTATCCGCAACGGTTAGTATAAACTGACACGTTCCGCTATTCCCAGAAGCATCAGCTGCATAGATGGAAACCGCATGTGTACCCAAACCGATTGACGTTCCCACGATAGGACTTTGTGAAAAAGTAAGCAATCCAAAAGCAGTACAATTATCTGTTGCACTTGCCAATCCGGTCATTGTTGTCATGGTATAATTGCACCCATTATCAGCTGCTACAGTTTGATTCGCTGGGCAAATCACCAATGGTTTAATCGTATCAATAAACACCAATGTGGTATTACATGTTGCTTGATTTCCTGCTTGATCAAAAACCGTTATTGTTGCAGTTGATCCAGCAGAAACCATACTTCCAATTGTGGGAAGCTGGGTTACAATTAAATCATTGGTTGCGGTACAATTATCGCTTTTTGTAACCGAAGGCGGTAAATCAGGAACCGTAGCTTGACACGATGCATTCGCGTAAATATTAAAAGTAGCTGGACAAACAGCCGTTGGAGGCGTTACATCAGCCGTTGTTCCTTCCAATACAACATTATCAATTGCGGGCGGGAAATCAACAATGGTCGCTGCATCATACGTAAATCGAAAACCAAGTAAAAAAGAAGTGTTGTTCAATAAAGCAGGTAATGGATAATTAACCGATTGCCAAGCAGCGACTCCAGTTAGCATTCCAGAAACAGGAATCCAATTCACACCATTATCGATACTGTAAACAACTTCAGCAAAATCTTGTGCCGCTACGCCGTTAATTTGAAGATCAAACGTAACCTGTAATGCAGAAAAACAAGAATTGTTTACTGATTTATAAAGTACCACTTGATTCGTTCCTGAACTCGCATTCGCATAACCATAATGTGTAAATCCCGTAGGTCCACAACCAGCAATCGTACCTCCAGAAGTAATGTAAGCTGCTTTTGTGCCAGGTAATGTGATTCCATTTCCAGCACAATTATCTACAATCCATGTGTTTGGAGAAGGAGAGCCCGACAATTGCCAAGAGTTAAATCCTTCAAATTGTTCAGAGAAAAGGGTTGTTTGTGCAACAGTGGCGCTGGATTGCATTAGGAAAAGTCCCAATAAAAACAGAAGCCGGAATGCTATTTTCATACGCTAAGTTCTTGTAAGTCTGCAAAAGTACGAGTAATAAAATAAAAACACGACCACTCATCCCTTCATAAGCAGGAAGAACTCAAACTGCATTCGCACAAAATACTAACTTTGCAAAAAAAAAGCGATCATGGTAGGAATCATAATGGGCAGTACTTCAGATTTACCAATTATGCAAGATGCAGCAACGGTATTAAAAGAATTTGGAATCGAATACGAATTAACAATCGTTTCTGCGCACCGCACACCTGAACGCATGTTTGAATATGCTCGTACAGCAGTTGACCGTGGAATTAAAGTGATCATTGCAGGTGCAGGCGGAGCAGCACATCTTCCTGGTATGACTGCATCACTTACGCCACTTCCAGTAATTGGAGTGCCGATTAAGTCAAGTAATTCCATCGATGGTTGGGATAGTTTATTGTCCATAGTTCAAATGCCAAATGGAATTCCAGTTGCAACAGTAGCGATCAATGGTGCGAAAAATGCAGGAATTCTAGCCGCAAAAATACTGGGAACTTCTAACCCAGAACTTCTAACAAAATTGAGCGCGTACATGGAAACCATGAAAGAGGCCGTGTTGGAAGGCGCTAAAAAAGTGGAATCGGGGTTGTAAAAAACCACTAGATTGCCAATTACCTTACTTATTCTTCACCGTAGGCAGTTTCAAGCAAGCTTGGTAACGTCAACTAGAGCTACCGATTTTTGAAGCAACAAAAAACCCGCTACATCTTTCGACGAGCGGGCTCAATTATCTTGGTTAAGGATTATTCTCCTACAACTTCAAATTTGAATGTCGGTTTAACACCTTTGTGTAAGTTCGCTTCAGCTTCATATGTTCCAACTTCTTTGATTGGCTCATCTTTAATTTTCAACGATTTACGATCGATATCAAATCCAGCTTTTTTCAACGCTTCAGACAATTGGACTGTGTTAACAGATCCAAAAATCTTACCGTTCTCACCAACTTTCGTTCCGATAGAAACAGTCAATTCAGCTAATTTAGCAGCAATCGCTTCCGCTTCAGCAACAACTTTTGTTTCTTTGTGAGCACGTTGTTTCATCATTTCTTCGTGCGCTTTTTTCGCAGAAGCAGTTGCCAATGATGCATAACCCTGAGGAATCAGAAAGTTACGACCATAACCTGGCTTCACAGTTACAACATCGTCCTTGTAACCTAACTTGTCAATATTTTTCTTAAGAATTAATTCCATGATTTCTTGTCATTTAAATTCAACTACTGACTATTTCAACATGTCTCCCACATAAGGAAGAATTGCCAAGTGGCGTGCACGTTTAATAGCTTTGTTCACTTTCTTCTGGTATTTCGCAGAAGTTCCTGTAATACGACGTGGTAAAATTTTACCTTGTTCGTTCACCAAACGCAATAAAAAATTAGCGTCTTTGTAGTCGATGAATTTAATTCCGCTTTTTTTGAAACGGCAGTATTTATCTTTTTTGATCTCGATGTTAATCGGGGTCAGATAACGAATGTCATTTTGAGCCATCTTGTTCTTTTTTAAAGTAAATTAATTAAGCCTCTACTGGAGTTGCAACTGCACCCATTTTCGTGCGACGCTTAACAGCGTAAGCAGCATGATGTGCATCCATTTTTACTGTAAGGAAACGCATGATACGCTCATCGCGTTTCATAGCCAATTCCAAATCAGCGATTACAGTTCCTTCTCCTTCAAAATCAAACATGAAGTAGAATCCAGTTGTTTTTTTCTGAATTGGGTATGCCAATTTTTTTAGGCCCCAATTTTCTGAGTGCTTCAACTTACCTCCGAAAGACGCTAAATCGCTCTCGTACTTTTGCACTGCTTCCTTTGCCTGATCTTCAGACAAAACGGGAGTAAGAATGAAAACAGTTTCGTAAGAATTCATAAATAAACGTTTTGTTATTAATACTAAAATATACCTGTTTATGACAAACAGGGGTGCAAAGGTAATGATAAAATCCTTCCGCAGAACGGATTGAGGTGGAAAAGTGCTGTCAGATTCAAAAAAACATGCTTCTCAATCTGAATAAAGCTCCGAAAATAGTCATAAACGAATGCATTCAATCGATAAACGGCCATTCAATTCTGAATTTCAAACCTGCTTATTGCAACACAATCGAATGAACTTGCCTTGAACCTATAAAAATCACATCAAGCCCTAATCATAGTGTTCTGATTAGAACAAAGTTAAATCAGCATGATTTTAAATCACCTTCATTTTCTTCCCTTTTCCATAACTTTTGATTAAATTCGCGCGCCGAACTGTTTAGTTTGTGAACCCTTGGAAATGTGAGCTTCTTTTGCATTTTCAGACAAACACAAACAGTTTGAAAGTGCGAATATTTAGTAAACTACCCGATAAAGTAAAACATCCGTTTATGAATCATTATCAAGAATACATCCAAGAAATCGAAGAAAGAAAAGTACAAGGACTTCATCCGAAGCCAATTGATACGGCTGAAATTGTGAACGACCTTATTGCACAAATCAAAGATACGAACAATGCTTACCGTGCCGATTCACTCACGTTCTTTATCTACAACACCTTGCCGGGAACAACTCCTGCAGCGGGTGCGAAAGCGCATTTCTTGAAACAAATTATTCTTGGTGAAGAAATAGCAAACGAAATTACACCAACTTTTGCCTTGGAATTGTTATCACACATGAAAGGTGGACCATCCATCGGTGTGTTGCTTGATTTGGCATTAGGTAGTGATGCAACAATCGCAAAAAGTGCAGCAGATGTATTGAAAACACAAGTGTATTTGTACGATGCAGATGCTGACCGTTTAAAGGTGGCGTATGAAGCTGGAAATGCAATTGCAAAAGAAATTTTAGAAAGTTACGCGCAAGCAGAATTCTTCACAAAATTGCCTGAAGTTCCCGAAGAAATAAAGATCGTGACATTCATCGCTGGAGAAGGGGATATCTCAACAGATTTATTGTCTCCAGGAAATCAAGCGCACTCGCGTTCTGACCGTGAATTACACGGAAAATGTATGATTACCCCAGCAGCACAAGCTGAAATCACAGCACTTCGTGCACAACATCCAGATAAAAGTGTGATGTTAATTGCAGAAAAAGGAACAATGGGTGTTGGTTCTTCGCGAATGTCAGGTGTAAACAATGTGGCACTCTGGACAGGAAAACAAGCAAGTCCTTACGTTCCTTTCGTGAACATTGCACCAATCGTGGGTGGAACAAACGGAATTTCTCCGATCTTCTTAACAACGGTTGATGTAACAGGTGGAATCGGTTTGGATTTGAAAAACTGGGTAAAAAAGACAGATGCTGACGGAACGATTGTGCGTGATGAAAACGGCGAGCCTATTTTGGAACATACGTATTCTGTTGCAACAGGAACTGTTTTGACAATCAATACAAAAACAAAAAAATTATACAACGGCGATCAAGAACTCATCGATATCTCGAAAGCATTGACGCCACAAAAAATGGAATTCATCAAAGCAGGTGGATCGTATGCAATCGTTTTCGGTAAAAAGATTCAAACATTCGCTTGCAAAACATTGGGAATGAATATTCCAACTGTATTTGCTCCTTCAAAAGAAATTTCGAATGACGGTCAAGGATTGACAGCAGTAGAAAAAATCTTCAATAGAAATGCTGTAGGAAATACGCCAGGAAAAGTATTACACGCTGGTTCAGACGTTCGTGTGGAAGTCAACATCGTTGGTTCGCAAGATACAACTGGTTTGATGACAGCGCAAGAATTGGAATCAATGGCTGCTACAGTTATTTCTCCAATTGTTGATGGAGCGTATCAGTCTGGCTGTCATACAGCATCTGTTTGGGATAAAAAAGCGCAAGCAAACATCCCGAAATTGATGAAATTCATGAATGAGTTTGGATTGATCACAGCACGTGACCCGAAAGGAGTTTACCACGCTATGACAGACGTTATTCACAAAGTATTGAATGACATTACAATCGACGATTGGGCAATCATTATTGGTGGTGACTCACACACACGTATGTCGAAAGGTGTTGCGTTTGGAGCCGATTCAGGAACCGTTGCCTTGGCTTTGGCGACTGGAGAAGCTTCCATGCCGATTCCAGAATCAGTGAAAGTGACCTTCAAAGGTGAAATGAAAAGCTACATGGATTTCCGTGATGTGGTACATGCAACGCAAGCGCAAATGTTGCACCAGTTTGGTGGTGAAAATGTGTTCCAAGGAAGAGTAATTGAAGTTCACATTGGTACTTTGACAGCCGATCAATCGTTCACATTTACTGATTGGACAGCTGAAATGAAAGCGAAAGCATCCATTTGTATTTCAGAAGATGCAACCTTGATTGAATCATTGGAAATTGCTAAGAGCCGTATCCAAATCATGATTGACAAAGGAATGGACAACCATTTGAGTGTATTGCAAGGGTTGATCGATAAAGCAAACAAGCGCATTGCAGAAATTCAATCAGGTGAAAAACCAGCGTTGACTCCAGATGCAACTGCTAACTACTACGCTGAAGTTGTGGTTGATTTAGATCTGATCGCTGAGCCAATGATTGCCGATCCAGATGTGAACAACAAAGACGTTTCAAAACGCTATACACACGATACCATTCGTCCATTGTCATTCTACGAAGGAACGAAAAGTGTAGATCTTGGATTCATCGGTTCGTGTATGGTACACAAAGGCGATATGAAAATCCTTGCTCAAATGTTGAAAAACGTGGAAGCACAAAACGGTAAAGTAGAGTTCAAAGCACCACTTGTTGTTGCTCCACCAACTTACAACATCGTTGACGAATTGAAAGCAGAAGGCGACTGGGAAGTATTGCAAAAATATTCAGGTTTCGAATTCAACGATAACAATCCAAAAGGTGAAGCACGTACGAAATACGAAAACATGTTGTACTTAGAGCGTCCAGGATGTAACTTGTGCATGGGGAACCAAGAGAAAGCGGAAAAAGGTGATACTGTAATGGCAACATCTACCCGTTTGTTCCAAGGTCGCGTAGTGGAAGACACAGATGGTAAAAAAGGAGAATCGTTGCTTTCTTCAACTCCAGTTGTGGTACTTTCTACCATCTTAGGGAGAACCCCAACAATTGAAGAATACACGAAAGCAGTTGAAGGAATTACCTTAACAAAATTTGCGCCATC
>JAYSRF010000235.1:0-2854 GCA_043721195.1 Fluviicola sp.
GTGTAATTCTTTGGAAACACAAATCCGAATTTATTCTGTATCAGGTAGATTGGTAAAAACGATCAATAAACAAGTTGCAACTACAGGTTTCCGAGCAGAAGGTATTGAGTGGGATGGAACAGATGATTTTGGAGATCAATTGGCAAAAGGAGTGTATGTTTACCGATTAAGTGTTGAATTACCTGATGGAGGAAGAGCAGAAAAACTCGAAAAATTAGTACTTTTAAAATAAGATTTTCAACACGCACAAGAAAACTGTATTTTTGGCGTTTAGCATTTATAGAATTAAAAACAATGCAACATAAAATTATTCTCTTCGCTTCATTATCAATGAGCTCTTTTGCCTTTTCACAGGCAACAGTTGAAGACCTTCAATTGAACACGATTACTACGTCAATGCCATTTTTGTCGATTACTCCAGAGTCTCGCGGAGGTGGTATGGGTGATGCAGGTACTGCTTTAAGTGCCAATTCAACTTCAATCTATTGGAATACAGCGATGCTCAACTTTGCAGATGATGATGCTGAAATTAGTATTAGTTATACCCCTTGGTTGCGTAAATTGACCAATGATATTTCACTTTCTTACTTGGCTGGTTATAAACGCTTAGGTGATCGTCAAGCAATTGCTGCTTCTTTGCGCTATTTTAGTCTTGGTGAAATAACTTTTACAGATGCAAGTGCAAATGTTATTCGAGACGATAAGCCCAGTGAATTTGAAGTGGCTGTTGGATATGCCTTTAAGTTAACTGAAAAACAAAGTATTGGTATTAACGGTAAATTTGCCTATTCTAATTTGACAGGTGGATTAACGGTTGCCGGAACAGAAACAAAAGCTGGTGTAGCAGGAATTGCTGACATTTCTTATGCTTTCCGTAATAAGGACATTAAATGGTTCGGTTACAATGGCGTTTTCGCACTTGGTGCAACGATTAATAACTTGGGGAATAAAATTGCTTATTCATCTCAATCGACACGTGATTTCTTGCCAATGAATTTGAAAATAGGTGGTGCCTATACTGCTGAATTAGACAAATTCAATAAAATCACTTATTCATTGGAATTCCAAAAGTTATTGGTTCCAACACCACCAACAGTTATCTTCAATACAACTACAAACGAATTTGAAATCATTTCTGGAAAAAATAATGATGTTGGTATCATTGGAGGATTGGTGCAATCGTTTTATGATGCTCCAGGTGTTGTGCAAAAAGACGACAATGGTGATTACGTTCAAAATGCAGATGGTACGTATGCCATTGTTAAAGGAACACGTTTTAAAGAAGAATTAAGTGAAATCAACATTGCAACTGGTTTGGAGTATTGGTATAACAATATATTCGCTTTGAGAGGTGGTTTTTTCTATGAAAGTAATAATAAAGGAGGTCGTCAATTCTTCACTGCTGGATTTGCTTTACAGTACAATATTTTCGGATTAGATATTTCCTATTTGGCTGCATTAAAACGCAACAATCCATTAGCTAATACCTTACGTTTTACCTTGCGCTTTAAAATTGGGCAATCAACAAAATCAGCTACTCCTGCCAAACCTGAGTAATGGATGATATTCGTGTAGGTTTCGGTGTTGATGTACATCAATTAAAAGAAGGATACCGTTTTATTGTGGGTGGAGTTGAACTTCCAGCTACCTTTGGCGCAGTTGGTCACTCAGATGCAGATGTACTGATTCATGCTATTTGTGATGGATTATTAGGAGCGCTTAATTTGAGGGATATTGGTTATCATTTTTCAGACACAGATCCACAATTCAAAGGCATTGACTCTACGGTTCTTTTACAGAGAGTAATGGATTTAGTAAAAGGAAAAGGCTTTCGCATTTCTAATATTGATTGTACCGTAATTCTAGAAAAACCAAAGGTTAATCCGCATATACCTGAAATGCAACGCATCATAGCTAGTTTATTGGAGGTAGACCAAGATCGAATTTCAATAAAAGCTACTACACACGAACAAGTAGATTCTTTTGGAGAAGGAAAAGCTGTAAAAGCGTATGCTGTTTGTTTGCTCATAAAATAATTTGGGAAGAAGACTTAAGATTAGAGACCGCTTTGCTTTTAGACGTAAGACCGCTTTGCTTTTAGACGTAAGACCGCTTCGCTTTTAGACTAAAGATTATTTTAGAATCCCTAAATCAAGTCTTCCGTCTCTAGTCTTAACTCTGTTAAACCATAAAACCCAAACCTCATTGATAATTTGCATTGATATTTATGCTTTCTTTAGTGCATTGTCAGCGTAATCATTATTTTTGCCATCAAGAACAATTACATGAAAGTAAATCCTTCCTATAAAACAAAAGAAGCTTTAGTAGAACTCTATAACAAACCATTGTTGGAGTTAGTGTTTGAAGCTGCTACAATCCATAGACAATTTCACAATCCCCGTGAAGTTCAGATGTCCTCTTTGTTAAGTATTAAGACAGGTGGATGTCCTGAAGATTGTGGTTATTGTCCGCAAGCAGCGCGTTATCACACGGATGTTGAAGCACATAAATTGTTGTCAGTAGAATCAGTGATTGAACAAGCAACGAATGCGAAAGCAAACGGTTCATCCCGTTTGTGCATGGGAGCAGCTTGGCGAGAAGTGAGAGATAACCGTGATTTTGATACCGTTATTGAAATGGTAAAAGCGGTCAATGACTTGGATATGGAAGTGTGTGCTACACTTGGTATGATGAATGAAAACCAAGCTAAGCGATTAAAAAATGCAGGCTTATTTGCGTATAATCATAACCTTGATACATCCAAGGAATTTTACGATGATGTGATTTCAACGCGTGAATACGAAGATCGATTGAATACGATTGAAAATGCACGTAAAGCTGGAATTACTGTATG
>JAYSRF010000236.1:0-2849 GCA_043721195.1 Fluviicola sp.
AGATCCAACAGTATAAGTGCCGTTCAGTTGAGCCTCTGTTGAAGTAGCAAAATTGAACAGAAAAAACACAAACAAAAGGCGCATCATTAGCTATTGAAACTGATTGTAATTCATTCCCAAAATAACAAAAGTTAATTAATAAAGGATGGATATAGCTAAACAGGACAAAAAAGAAAGGACTTAATTCGCTACTTCAGCACAGCTTTTCATTCATCATAAATCGCTCGTTGTTTCTTTAGCGTTTTTACATGATAGATAATAAAGATCACAATGCCATTAAGCAGAACAACACCTATGAACATCAATATCCAATATTGCATAATTGACTTGTCTTTATGCATTGTATCAATGTGATTATCGGAGATAAGACTTCCATTTATTTTTATGAAAAAGGATAAAACAATGTAATATAAAATGGATAAAGAGGTGAGTGATAAGTAAACTAAAATGGCAAAAACGGGCTTCTTCTTTTCAGTATAGAAAATAAGCGCAATTACAAGCAAAACGATTGATAAGATCAACCATGATCCAACAATAAAAATCCTTTCAACAGCATCACCAAGAGAAGCAAGTCCGCCCTCTGCAAATGAAGGGAAAGAAACGAGTAATATAGTGCTTACCAAAAGGGTGTTTCTAATCGCGATTGACATAAAATGGTGTATTTCTAACTGAAACCAATTATGAATTATAAATTGAAAAATTATCAAGGGAAATTAAGGTTAAGAACTTAATCTCATTTTACATTTTACATTTTTAAGAACTGAGCTTGTCGAAGTTCAATTTTACATTTTCAATTCAATAAATCGAGCGTTGTTTCTTCAATGACTTTATATGATAAATAATAAACCAGATGATTCCACTAAAAATAAGAAAGCCGACGCAATTAAAGATCAAATTGTATGTAGCTACCCTGTCTGCTTCTTGGGCAGAATAATAATAATGGTTGCTGTCGTATTTATGTAAGAAATCGGAGGAAATAACGGAGAACATTAAAACGATTAAACCAAATGCTCCATAGACCAAAACGGCTAGGTTGTTCCTTTTCTTTTGGATATAAAACACCAATGAAAGTACAAGGAAAAGAATGGATGCCACTACGCCAATTAACTTTCCTACAAATAGAGCGAGGTCTTCAACTGCTCCTCCAAGTGCTTCAATTCCTCCATCTGCAAACGATGGAAAAGCAATGAACAGGACACTAAAAATTGTTAGGGCGATTCTACTAGCTTTTGACATACACGAAAAGGTTAATTAACAGATTATTAGAACGATGATCCGAACGAAAATAGTCAATTTGAGCTAAGTCAATTCACGCGTTAACATTTTTAAGGATAAAAACGCAATCGATGATCAACACCAAAAACGCCTACTTCTGCTGTTTGTGTTCACTGGTTTACCAAAGAGAATAGCGGATGCCAATGGAAAACACCAAACTCCCAAGTGGTTCAATGGTTTTGAGCTGTTTGGATGGTTTGTTTGGGTCGTATTCGTTTTCATCGTATTCGCTCATGTATTCCGTTTTTGCTTCGGCAACGGTAAAATTGGCCAATTGATCTTCGCCGTTGTAGGAATAGTGTTTGTATTCGCTTTGCTTTGGTGACCAACCTTGGATAATAGCCATGGTTTGACAAAAAACACCGAAATTTTTAGAAAAATTCCAATCTAACTGAATGCTCGAATAAGCACCCAATGTGAAACCACCAGAAAATAGTTCTTCTCTTTTATAACCCCAACCTTCACTGCGCACCAGTACTTTTTCATAAACACCTGTTAGTGCCCCCGTTTTGATAGCTACTTGAAATTGTCCCAACTGGTGCGATACTTTTAGCCCTAATGCAACACGCAGCATATTGGCTGAATTACCATATTTTGTTAATGAATTCGGTGAATAGTATTCGGTTGTCATAGTATTGTACACTACACCAGCTTCAAGTGAAACCACTTGTTTTAAAGGAATCCCGATGAAAGCCATTCCATAAACACCTTGCCCCAAACTTGTTCGTTTATCGGTTTCCAGATTGGTCCCAGATGAATGATAGCTAACACCCAATGGTATTCCATAGCCACTTGCCAATTCGGCATAAAAACGAGGTGATTCAGTCACTGTTTTTTCTGAAATAGGTGTTCCGCCAATTTTATAACGAATACCTACTGTCATTTCTGCTGAAGTTCGGGAATTCCAAAAGCGATTGTATTCGTTGGGCGTATTTGGTGTAGGATCTTTCAGGTAAATATTCACCAATTCATTAGCCGGAATGGCAGCTATCTGATCCACTCCATTTAGTATATAGGAAGTTTGTGTTGATTTAGATGGACTAGTAGAAATTCCTCTAAAAGCAACTGCAGCGCACAAATCAAAATGTCGATTCAGTGCGTAGGTAATTCCTAAATCACTGTACCATCCCAAATTCACGTAATTCTCATAGTTAACCGATTCTTCAAAGGTGAATGTTGATGTTGTTGAGCCACTTGATTGTTGTTGCACATGAGATTCTGTCCACTCATAACGTGTAAATGGCGCAATGGAAAGCGCGACAGAGCTGGATAAACTTATACGATCGGCCAATTGTTTTCGAATCCCAAGTCCAACTTGTACATCCAATGACTTGTAGGTGCTGTTATAGGAATAGGTGTCTTCGCTCGAATAATTTGGTGAAGTTTCGAGGTAATAGGCATAGACGATATCTTGTTTTCCAGAAACATAACGCCCACCAAAAAAGAGAAATAACTCAGGATTTAATTGGTAATTGAGTTGAATGCGTTCGATGATTCCATTGGAGTAACCAAATTTCTCCGCTTTCTCAGTCTCAATATCAGAATTCTGTGTAGTAACATTGTAACTCGATTCT
>JAYSRF010000237.1:0-7295 GCA_043721195.1 Fluviicola sp.
AATGTTGGATTTCGGAGGAAAATGAATTAATGGATCGTTATGATTTAGTCAATCGACGCAACTTGAAAGGCATTGGAATTTGGACCTTGGGTTACGATGATGGTTACAATGAATTGTGGAACGCGATTGAGACAAAATTAACAACGTGTAATCAATGGGCTTGTTCAGACACATTGTTTGACGAAGGAGGAGCAGAAGGAAATTATTACAACAACGAACGCGTTGAATATACCATCAGTCCACCTGGAGCGACTTCCATTGTTGTTGATTTTCTTGAGTTTGCAACCGAAGCCAATTTTGATACACTTTGGTTATACGATGGTGTTGATGTAAATGCACCTTTAATTGGTTTTTATCATGGAACGACAGGGCCAGGTCAATTTACTACAACTAGCGGAGACTTAACATTGACCTTTAAATCGGATGGATCAACAAGGGCTTCAGGCTGGAAAATGAGCTATGCCTGCATTCAAGATAATGAAGCACCAACAATTGCGATTACCATTCCAACTCCATGGGTAACAGAAAATTTCACAGCTACTTTTCTGGATCAAGATAATATTGCGGTGACAGAAAGTTATTGGAATGCTCAATCACTGCAATCCAATGAATGGAAATCAAATCCACTTACGGGTCATGTTCACGATGAGTTTTCAACCCTTGGCGATTGGAATACGCCAACAGGAATTTGGGAAATGAATAGCGGACAGCTTGTTCAAACTGATGAATCGAACTCCAATACCAATGCCTATTTAGCTTCGCCGTTGAATGGAGCTGATGCTTATTTATACCATTGGAAAGGAAGTATTGGTGGAGCTGGGGTAACTCGTCGTGCAGGAATGCATTTTATGTGTGATGACCTCACCTTGCCGAATCGCGGAAATTCTTACTTTGTTTGGTTCCGTGTTGATTCGGATGTCATTCAATTATACGAAGTCACCAATGATGTGTTTAGTCTGACAGCCAGTTTTCCTTATGCAATTGATCCGAATGTCAACTACGATTGTAAGTTAACGTATTCGTTGGTTAACGGTAAAATGGATCTTTATGTTGATGATCAATTCATTGGAAGTTGGACAGATGCTACACCGTTGACCGTAAGTAATGGTATCTCATTGCGATCTGGAAATGCCGTTTTTAATGTCGATGAAGTTGCGGTTTACTCGATGCGTAATTCGATTACTACCGTTTCTGTTGGACCATCAGGACATTTTAGCACGTGTAATCCTTCGCCACTTATTCAAGCTGGAAAAATTGCTAGCATTGCCTTCGATGCAGTAAAGAATAGTGGAAATTCAGAAACATTAGTCGATGTCGATTATACTTTTCCGATCTTAACGATTCCTCAGGAAGCATTAACAGACATTGATACTTTAATCAATAGTAATCAACTAACACTTGCCAATCTTGTTGCGCTTGATACAAATTCAGGTATTGCTTCCTTCACTGTTTTAGTGGAAGATTTTAATGGTATGACAGTATTTCCAGAAACACAAGTTACCGCGGAATCGTTTTTAGCCACGTTAAATGGTCTCGTAAATGGAACGAATTATAGAATCAAGGTTGGGGCAATCAACGGTGCAGGATTAACGACAGATAGTATTTACAGCGATGGATTTATCTATTTAAACACCATTGGAGTGGAAACCTTTATTGAGACCGAATTTCAGTTGAATTTTTACCCAAATCCGTGTAGTTCAACGCTCAATATTGATTTAGTTGAAGCAGGAACTATCGTTATTTACAATGCATTGGGGGAAAAAGTCATTGAATTTACGGGAATGAAAGGAACTCAAACGATTCCTGTTTCTGAATGGAGTAGTGGGGTTTATTATATTTCGTATAGGAATCAAATAGGTAGATTGATTAAGGAATAAGGAATAATTTTGGGACAAACAGGATTATTATCCTAACGAACATCCTCTAAATATAATCTATATGATTTTTCATCTGGAAGAGCCTTGATCATTTGAGCGAATGACTTTAATTCCTTTATCATCGCGGTATGAATTTAACGTTTTCAACAAACATCGAGAGTTGTCAACAATTTGAAACTCAGGAGGAATTATACAGTACAACCTAAATAACTAATAAAAATAAGTACTGTATGAATGAATTTAGAGAAAAAATGCTTGGTAGCAAAGCTTCACAGTTTGTAGACATGTTCTATTCAAAACTTGAAACATTTTATTCCGATAATGAAGAATATTTCAGTGAAAATGGGATAGATACTAAATCACTAGTAAACATGATTTACGGAGATAATATCAATTACTTTTTGACACCTGAATGCTCCCCGAATATATCAAATGGTATACGAGTATTGTTTGAGGAAAGTGCAGATGCATACTCTTCTATTGCAGATTGAATATTAACTACGGGCATGGAAAAACCATTCCATGTTCCCGTTTCTTTGTTCTCATCAATCAGGGTCAGAATGTCAGAGTGTTGAGTGGTAATTTCTATTCTAACCATAATTGTATATAATTAAAAAAAACCTTGATTTTTCAAGGCTTTAGGTTAGTACTTAAATGTCTTTTATTACCATTATTTTTTAAACGTTTCTATAACTTTAATGAACTCATCAAGCTGTCTTTTACCAAAGTTTTCAAAACCAAAGTAATTCACGATTTTGATGTACAAGTCTAAGTCGTTGTTTTTACGCAATGCTTTGATTTCTTCTTTTACCCCAAGAAATTCTTTTTCGCCTTCTAGTTGAAGATATAAATCGATGTACATGTGATAGTTTTCATTGGAAGCAACACTGAAATTGGACGTGAACATCGCGAAAAAATGGTTCAAATATGCTTTTGGATAGTTGGTCTCTAATTGTTCAGTGAGTGTTTCATTGAACCGAAAAAAGTAATCCGTTGCAATGCACTCAAACACGTGATCTTTCAGGAAAAGGACAAAATGTTTCAGCGTGCTTTTTTTGATTGAATTATCCAAAATAACCGCATCAGCAGGATTGTTTTTCTCCCAATTGGATTGTTTTAACTCATAAAAATTACCTTCAGTTGGTTGCTTAATCGCCCCTTGAAAATAACCGTTGCTTGCTGTGGAACCCAATCGATAAGCATAGACGCTGTAAAATTCAATTGTTCCTGTTTCTCCTTCATCAATGTATGCAAAGTCAGTTGAATTGAGTGAGAATGAAACTTCAATGCCCTCTTCTGATTGTTCAATTGTTGGTAACGAAGCTGAATTATCGGCCTTCCAGTTTTTGTTTTGCTTGATTTGTTTCATTTTACTTCTCCTTTCGTTGCTCTTGTCATTTCTCGTTTTCCGGGAGGACCAGGCAATGCTTCAACTACAAATCCAACCGATTTCAAATCACGCTTTACTTGACCTTTGGCGCAATAAGTCACCAATATTCCTCCTGGAGCTAACCAATCATACATTAACTGAAAAACATCCACTGTCCACAATTCAGGTTGAACCCGCGGACCAAAAGCATCGTAATAGATGAGGTCAACGGATTGCGATTGAACACGTGCTTGCTCCAACATACACTGTTGTTTTTCCAGTACAAAATGTTCGGAAAGCGATTTTCCTTTATTCCACGGAGCTTGGTGCATTTCGGTATAAATAGCGGCTGTAGATGGATCACTGGAAAAAGAAGCATAATCCATGGCGGCCAATTCGTCTTCGGATGGAGGAAATGCTTCAATTCCGATGTAATGCACATATTGATTGCGTTTTTCACTCGCAAAAAAGGTTAGCAGCGCATTTAAACCTGTTCCAAATCCCATTTCCAACACAGTAATGTAGTCAGAAGTAACCCGATTCAGTCCATTATTGATAAACACATGTTGAGCTTCTTTTAATGCGCCATGAGAAGAATGGTAGTGTTCATCCCACTCAGGTATGTAAATGGTTTTCGATCCGTCTCCGGTGATAATGATTTGTCGTTCCACAGGGTAAAGTTACGCATGAAGTTGGATATTGAACCATTTACCGAAAACCCTTAATCTAAAACAAATACCTTCATCATCTACTTTGTGTAAATTTGTAGCATGACACAGCAATTCTCAAAAAACGCACTCATTTTTATTCTCATCACAATCTGCCTTGATTCTATTGGTTTGGGAATCATTATTCCTTCTCTTCCAGATTTGGTAGCTGAAACAGCACATGTTTCAAAAGATGCGTCTACAGGTTACTACAGCTTAATTCTGATCATGTATGCGTTTATGCAGTTTTTGTTTTCGCCACTTGTTGGGAATTTAAGTGATCGTTTCGGAAGAAGGCCAATATTGCTCATGTCTGTTTTTGGATTGGGAATCGACTACATTTTTATGTGTTTTGCGCCTGATATCTGGTGGTTGGTCATTGGTCGTGGTATCGCTGGAATGTTTGGTGCCAGTTTCACAACAGCTGCTGCCTATATTGCAGACATTTCTACAGATGAAAATCGTGCGCAGAATTTCGGTTTGATCGGCGCTGCGTTTGGCGTTGGATTTATTGTGGGCCCTGCCATTGGAGGCTTGGTTTCGACTTGGGGATTAAGAGCGCCTTTTGCCATCGCAGCTGTACTTTCATTGGTCAATTTTCTCTACGGCTTTTTTGTACTGAAAGAATCGTTACCCGTTTCTGAACGCAGAGCATTCGATATTAAACGCGCAAATCCGCTGGGAGCTTTGAAACAAATCAAACGGTTCGCTGCGAATAAATACTTGTTTTTGGTGATGTTCTTGGTGTTGTTTTCCAACATGGCCGTTCATGCATTGTGGAATTATTATACTGCTAAAAAATTCGGTTGGGATAAACTCGATATAGGCATTTCATTAGCAGTTGTTGGAGTTTGCATTGGTATTATTCAAGGCGTTTTTTCTGGGAAAATCGTCAAGAAATTAGGCGAAAAAGGAGCTGCCACATTGGGGATGATCACATTGGTACTTGTCACCGCTGGAATTGGTCTTATTCCTTATGGTTGGATGATGTATGCGATTATCATTCCGTATGCACTTTCTGGAATCATTGATCCAAGTATTCGCTCCATTGTTTCGGGTCAAACTGCGAGTAATGAACAAGGCGAATTACAAGGCATTTTTACCAGCCTCATGAGTTTTGCTGAAATCATTGGTCCAGTAATAATGCTCTGGATTTATGCGTCAACGCTGGAATTGGGAAATCAATACCCTATTTTTTACGGAACGGCTTTTTATGTCGCAGCAGGAATCGTATTGATCGGATTTATCTTGATGCGCTGGGCTTTTCGGAAGGGTGGGATAGAAGAGCAGGAAGTTAAAGAGTTGGTGGAGGAGGAAGAAATTTCCAACTGATCGTAAAAATCCCCCAGCGGCTAGAACTCGCCAGGGGACTTCATCTTTAACCTACTCCAGGTTTAACCCGGCTCTTCAGGTCATCAGCCCCACTTCCTCTGCGTTTGTTTGCAGGGACGCTTGCTTTGCCAAACTTATACGTAAATGAAAGTGTAGCTACGCGTGTTTCGCGACTCACATCAAAGTATTCAGTGTAGTTCGTAAATGCAACATTCGCACGGATGGAGTTCGTGAAGAAGATGTCGGTTATGTTTAAGCGTAGAACGCCAAGATTATTGAATACTTTTTTCTGCAAACCAGCGCCAACAGACCAAATAGCTTGGATGCGATCGAAGGCATAAATCTCTTTTGATCGGTAAGAGCCATTTACTTCAAAAGACCACGTTTTGCCAACTGAAAATGTATGACTAGTCGTTACATTATAAGCATAACTTCCCCGATTGTTGATCCGTGTATTGGCAACATCGCCAGAATAAAGTGCTATATAAGAATTCAAATTACTGACACTATTCCACCAAGGAGTAATTTGAATGGGTGCAGAAACATTGAAATAAATAAGATCTGTTTTTTCTAAATTCACCATTGCCTGAATGGTCGTATTCGATTGTGTCAGCGAAGGTGCAATGACTTCAGTGATATTGTTTAGTGTGCGGGCAATTCCCAATTGGGTATAGATTTGATCTTTCCATAAATGAGCAATTTCAATGGTATGTGTTGTTTGAGGGAGCAAATACGGATTTCCTTCTTGGTAAGTGGATGGATCTAGGTAGAATTTAAACGGATTGAGCTGATCATAGCCCGGTCGGTCAATGCGTCTGTTGTAATTGAATTCCACTTTATGCTTATCGTTGATTTTGTAACTCAAATAGGCTGTAGGGAAGAATTGTAAATAATTGGTATCGGTTGTAATGTTGTAGACTAATTGTTGACCCGAAACATGTGTGTGTTCCGCTCGTAAACCGATTTGATAACTCCATTTTTCGATTTTATGGGAGAAATTGATATAACCTGCATTGATGTTTTCACGATAGATAAAATGATTGCTTTTTGTAGAATCATACATCGAAACACCAGAACTTTGATCATAAAACTGCAAGTTATTATCAGCGATCACATAACTCGATTTGATACCTCCTTCGATACTTCGTTCTTTCCCCAATTCCTTATGCACATCTGTTTTGATTGAATAAATAGACAAACTACCAGTAAGGTCGCCATACAGC
Source organism: Fluviicola sp. (assembly GCA_043721195.1). GTDB lineage: Bacteria > Bacteroidota > Bacteroidia > Flavobacteriales_D > Crocinitomicaceae > Fluviicola. The sequence continues at coordinate 6,509 of JAYSRF010000237.1, forward strand.
AAATAAGGATTTTGGTATTCCTGATTATTCAAATCATAATAACGTGTGTCAAATGATTGTTCCGTTTTATTACCGTAAGCCGCATAATCAAGGTCGACTGTCCATTCCGATCCAAGTGTATCGAGTACATGTTTGTAGTTGAGATTCACTGATCCGTTAGACCAATTGTCTGAAGAATGATTGGTTGTTTCAAAGCGAGAGGCTAATAAACCAGCTGATCCAATGACATCAGAGACATTGTGGCCAGTGGGATTAAAGCCGTTACTTACACCGTTAACTACAAGACTCAATGAATTTTTTTGATCAATTGTAAAATCGATTCCTGCCCGAGCGATGTGATTTTTGAACGGAAAGGTAAGGTAGTTATCCTGAATATAAGCTCCTTGAAACGTATCATTTTGGTAGAAACGTCTTTCAAGAATCAAGTGGTTAAAAGCCTTGCGATAAGCAAAATTGTAAGAACCATAAATATTCAGGCGTTTAGAACGATGATTCAAGCCAATTCCAACATTCGCTTTTGGATATACACCTTGTCCGTAACCAGCGGTAACAGAGCCATTCGTTCCTAAACGTGTGTCTTTTTTTAATTGAATATTGATGATGGCACTTCCTGCTGCATCGTATTTTGAGGACGGATTGGTGATGAGTTCTATTTTTGCAATGGCACTCGAAGGAATTCCGCGTAAATAATTGGCTAAATCTGATCCTGACATAGGAAGTGTTTTTCCGTCGATCTGAACAATAATACCGCTTTTTCCACTTAACGTGATGTTGTCCATGTTATTAA
>JAYSRF010000238.1:0-7277 GCA_043721195.1 Fluviicola sp.
AATGCAGATTGGTTTGGAATTTTAATTGATCCTTATGGAGCAGGACAAAATGGTTTTGGTTTTTTTGTAACTGCAGCAGGTGTAGAATTGGATGCAATCCTTAGTCAAGATGACGAAGATTATACCTGGAATGCCGTTTGGAAAAGTAGAGTGGTGCGAACTGCAACAGGTTGGACTATTGAAATACGTATTCCGTTGTCGCAATTGAGATTTCCGAATCAATCCATTCAAACATGGAAAATCAATTTCAAACGCCAAGTAAGAAGAAGGCGGGAAATGTCCTATTGGTCTCCAGTAGATCCAACAAAATTTGGAGAAATAACCCAATCAGGAATAGTCAATGAACTCACTAATTTGCGTTCCCCCTTGCGTTTATCGTTTTCGCCCTATACAACCGCTTATGTTGAGAATTTCTACAATGAGCAATCAGGAAATCAAGATTGGCGATTCCGGCAACGGTTTGGAATGGATATGAAATATGGCTTAACCGAAGCATTTACACTAGATGCGACGATTGTTCCCGATTTTGGCCAAACTGCTTCCGATCGTTTGGTGCTGAATTTATCACCTTTTGAGATTCGTTACAATGAAAACCGCCCGTTTTTCTTAGAAGGAATGGATTTATTTGGTATTGGTGATCTATTCTACACACGTCGTATTGGTGGTCCAACATTGTTTGGCAGTCAATTAGTTGATTCCCTGCAATCAACTGGTAACACGGTCACTTCTGCAGCTGCTCAAGCTCAGTTGGTGAATGCATCTAAAATTTCTGGGCGAACTAAGAAAGGGATGGGATTGGGTGTTTTTAATGCAGTGGAAAAACGGTCTTACATTACTTATACAGATTCTTTAGGAAATAAGCGTGAAATTTTAGCCCACCCGTTAACCAACTATAATATTTTGGTTCTATCACAGAATCTTCGAAATAACGGCAATTTCTCCATTTTAAACACCAATGTTTATAGACCGGAATTGAAGCAATTTGCAAATGCCAGTAATTTTGAAACTACCTTGTTGACGAAAAAAAGAAAATACTCCTTGTTTTTGATGGGTCGAACTTCTTTGATTCAAAATCCTACATCAACCAGTTTTGGACACAATTTTTACACAAGTTTTAAGAAAATTTCGGGTCAATTGTATTACAACTTAGAGTACTATGAGATGAGCGATTCATTTGATTGTAACGATCTAGGATATTTGCCACGTAACAATACGAGGGGAACTTCAGCTTATGTAAAATGGACGGAGTTTCAACCCAAAGGACGTTTTTTACGACGCTCAATTAGTGCCGGAAGTGATGTAATTTACCTCTACAATCCTGCCAAATTTTCATACTGGAATTTGAGTGGAAATGCTATTGGAACATTTCGGAGTTTTCTTACAACAGGAATAGAATGGGATGTATTTCCCTTAGGAGAAATAGATCAGTTTGAATCCAGATCCTTTGGAAAACCAGTAAACTTTCCTTTTTCAGCTTCATTGGGTGGATTTTATTCCAGCGATTACTCAAAAAAATACGCATTTGATTTTAGTATCTCGGAACGGTTATATGCAAGTTCAAATGGAATGAATAACCTCGATATGTCGATTAGCCCGCGCATTCGGTTTTCGAATAAATTGTTCGTGGTGCTTAGCACTGATCTGAGTCGTTACACCAATAATTACGGCTATGTAATTGGCGTAACAGACACGAACTATTCGAATGATATTATTTTGGGAATTCGCAATCGTTGGATTATTAATAATTCGATTTCAGCCGATTACACATTTACTAATCGAATGGGGCTCGTTCTCCGTTTGAATCATTACTGGCAAGAAGTTGCCTATAAAGAGTTTCGCACCTTGGAAAGTGATGGTTGGACAAGTCATTCAACGTATACTGGATTAGCAGCAGATGGAACCAATAAGCACAATACCAGTTACAATGCATTCACGATTGACATGAATTTCCGTTGGGTAATTTATCCTGGAAGTGAAATTCTTTTCGTTTGGAAATACAATATTTATGCATCAAAAAACGCCCTTGATTTGAGCTATTTTAATACGTTTAAAGACTTGTTTGATCAACCACAATTGAATAGTTTTTCCGTAAAAGCATTATTCTTTTTGGATGCAGGTAAAATTAAGAAACGAAAGAAAGATGCCTAAACAATTTTGATTTGTAGAATAATGGCAAGTCAATCAATCAGTAATCGTTGATTCGTATCTTTACACGCTATGGATCTAATTAAGAGAAATCGAAGTCGACTCATTGCGTTTTTCAGCGTTTTTCAAATCATATCATTGGATGCACAATCCTTAAAAGAAGAATATATCCAATGTGCAGTGAATTATGTTCAAACAAAGCAATACGCAGAAGCGATTGAGTATTTTTCACGGGTTATAGAATTAGATTCTGCTGATGTGATTGTCTATTTTGACCGTGGTTTCACCAAGGAGTTAATGAACGATTTTGATGGAGCAATTTCAGATTATTCATTGCAGATTAGTATTGATTCATTGAGCATTGACTCGTATTTTTTGCGCGGAATAGCGAAAGAGAAAATCGGTGATTCGTTAGGCGCAATTGCAGATTATTCGAAGGTTATTGAGTTGGAATATGACAACGCCGATGCACATTTTTTCAGGGGAAGAGCATTTGCAACGTACGGCAAATGGAAAGCTGCTTTAGATGATTATTCAATTGCAATTAAAATAAATCCTGAGCATGAATTGGCCTATGCTTATCGCGCTTGGACTTTGATTGTACTTGGAGATAAAAAAGGAGCCTTAAAAGACCTTGAATGGAGTAAGAAATACGCACCCGATTTAGCCCTTTCTTATTTACTTGAAAGTGATTTATTGGCTAAAAGGCGAGATTTTAAAACCGCTTTTCAAGCAATCGAACACGCCTGTGAAATTGGAATTTACCAGTTTCAAAATTATCCAACGATTTCATTCCAGAAACATACAATTGATGCATATAAACAAGTTGTTTTAGAACGAAAAATTGCATTGAAAGCGGAAAACGCTTCTGAAGAACAATTATGTCATTTTTCAGCTGCTTGTATGTTCGTCGATCAAGATGAAATAGCCTTACAAGTAATTGAGGAAATTTTAGCAGTTCATCCAAAACAACAAGATGCAATTCGGATGCGTGCACAAGTATATATGCACAAGAAATTGTGGCGTTTAGCTTTGGATAATTTGAATCTATTGTTGAACACAAATTCACCTAATCCAGAAGATTATTTAAGACGCGCCGAAGTGTATTTTGTTTTAAATCAACTAGATGAATCGTGTTTAGATTATCAGCATTACTTAGGGTTCTCAAGTGCAGTTGTTTATCATACGCTTTGGAAAAAGTGTAAAGCAAACAAGTGAACATTCCTGAATGATTTAGACTCAAACTAAATAACGCTATTCAGAAGTAGAATTGCTCGTGTTCAACCATTTCAATACATAAATCATGTATCTTTGATTCGCTAAAAATTAAATCATGAAAAAAATACTCTTCAAATTTTCACTGATTGCTTTTTGTTTGACTGCATCTGCTATGGCATTTTCTCAATCAGGAGGTACATTAACATTCACGTATACTCCGACATCACATAATGGTTATTCAGGTACAAAGAATGTACTTGCTGTTTGGATTCAAACTGGTGGAGGTGGTTTTGTGAAAACAAAACTACGTTATGCTGGTGGTAATACAAACGACCATTTACCAACGTGGGCAGCAAATTCTGGTGGATCAGCATCGAATTGTTTATCAGCGAGCTGTAATGTGGTGAGTGCTACAACAGGTGCTACCTTGTCTAATTTCACCCAAAAAACAATTACATGGGATGGAACGGATACTGGAAGCAGTTATGTAACTGATGGAACGTATCAAGTTACGATTCAATCAACTTGGAATCATGGTTCATCAGGTACAGCTACACGTTCATTTACGTTTACAAAAGGACCGAATCCAGATATTCAAACTCCAGCAGACGATGCCAATTTCACAGGTATTTCATTGCAATGGATTCCATCGGCAGCATCAGTAGATGAAAACGCAGTTGAATTAACAGACGTGAAAGTATATCCAAACCCTAGTACAGACGGGATCTTCAACGTAGATTATAAACTTGCAAAAAGTGTTACTGTTTACAATGTCTTAGGAGTTGCTGTTGTCACTGAATCATTGGATGCTGCAATGCAAACGAAGAATTTAGATCTTTCAACGTGTACAAATGGCGTATATTTCGTTTATGTAACGGATGGAACACGAACTTCAAAACACATGGTTGTTTTAAATCAATAATCACATTTGAACTCATTGATAAACCTTCTACGTTTGTGGAAGGTTTTTTTATTCAACATCAATTAATATTGTCGCCAATCCTGGTGTTTGATAAACTTGATAAGCACCGCTTTCATCTGAATAGATCAAATAGACTTGTAGTTCAGGGCGCAGTGTTAAAAAGCGTTTAGCTTCTTCTAATCCCATTACTAAAATTCCAGTTGCGTTGGCATCAGAAGCAATACAGCTACTTGAAAATACCGATGCGCTCAGAAGATTGTTTTTTGTTGGATAGCCCGTTTTAGGATCAATGTGGTGCGCATATTTCACACCATTTTCCACAATGAATCGGCGGTAATTCCCTGAAGTTGCAATGGCTTTGTTTTCTAATATGGCTCCGATAATAAGCGGATTGCTATCCACCTTATTGTCTATTGGTTGTTCAATTCCAACAATCCAATTTTCTCCGGAAGGTTGCGTTCCTTTCGCATAGACTTCTCCACCAATTTCAACGATGTAAGAGCTGATTTGTTGGCTACTCAGAAATGCGGAAATCACATCAACCGAATAACCTTGTGCAAATGCGTTAAAATCCAATGCAACACGCGGATCTGTTTTTACAATTTTGTTGCCCAATAATTCGATTTTTTCAAATCCTACAAAGGTTAAGATACTGTCGATTAACTGTTGTTCAATGTGTTGTTTTTTGCCAGGTCCAAATCCCCATGCATTTACCAATGGATAAACAGTTGGATCGAAAGCGCCATTGGAGTTTTTCCAAATTTCCTTTGCTTTAATAAAACAAGCCGTGAAATAAGCGTCCACCTCAACTGTTGTATCGTTTTTATTGATTCGTGAAATGAGTGAATTGGGCTGATAAGTTGAAACCGATTGATCGAAATCAGCAAGTATTTGTGTTATTTCAGCGTGAAAATTGCGTTGTTGATCATCGACATACGTAATGTGATAGGTCGTTCCTTGCGCTTCACCTTCTAAATACATGAGGTTGTCTTGACTAAAAGCCAAGTTGATGATGACAGAAAAAGTGATGGACAAAAAGACGGTGTTTTTCATTGCTTTAAAATGATTGAGAACAATGCATAAAATTAAGGAATATTGTATGGAATATGTAATTCAAAAGCAGAATAACAATAAAATCGATGCGTTTAAATCGTTATCTCACCACATTTAAAATGCCCTTTTGGACACGTTTTTCCTCCGTGCAATCCACATGGTCGACAAGAAAGAATTTCAGTTGTTTCCCGCACTTCAGAATCATCGGAAAGTGGACCAAAACCAAAACGCGGAACGGTTGCGCAGAAAAAAGCAGTCGTTGGTGCATTCACAGCTGAAGCCATGTGCAGAGGTCCTGAATCATTGACATAACAACGGGCGGATTTTGAAAATAAGGCACAAGAAGCCAATAAGGACAATTTCCCCGCAAGATTGGCTGAATCAGGAAGATTGGCTGCTATACGAATGCGCTCACACAAAGCAAAATCGTCTGGACCCCCCACAAGATAAATGGTTCCTTCAGCTGATTTTTTTTTTGCCAATTCAACCCATTTTTTTTCAGGTAATTGTTTTGTAAACCAGACCGATGCAGGTGCTAGACAAAAATAAATAGGGGAGAGTAATGAGGCAACAGCTTTCTCTTCTCGTTCACCTGGATAAACTTGGGGTCTCACCAAAGATGCAGCACCATGCTGTTGAATCAATTGTAAATTGCGTTCTACTTCATGAATCCCCGTTCCGATTTCGTGTTTTACTTTGATGGTATAACAAAATGAAAAAGGATTCTTATCAAAACCAATTTTCTTTTTTCCGCCAGAGAGCCAAGTTAAAATACCTGAACTTCCAAATCGATGCAAGTTGATCACTTCGTCGTAGTGTTTTGAGCGAAAAATGCGTGTCAAACGTCTCAATTCACCAAGTTTCCCTTCCTTTTTGTTAAAAGTAAATACCGTGCGAATACTCGGATGGTTTTCTAAGATTGATTCATTTCCTTTACGAACAACAACATCTATCAATGCTTCTGGATAAAGACGTTTCAACTCAGAAACAACAGGGGTTGTTAGAATCACATCACCTAAAAAGGCGGTTTGTATGATTAAAAATTGTTGCACGGTATAAAAGTAGTGCAAAATCAGCGACAAGCAATTTCTTAACACGTAGTTGACATTGACTTAATGTGAGTCAAGCATTCCTACCTTTCAATCAATAGAGTTATCCTTTTGAGTATGAAACACGTTATTTCTGTATCCATGAGTAGTTGGTCAAGGCAACTTTTTGTTTTTAGCGGAATATTTTAGGTGTAGTAGTAATTAAAAAGAGCAAGATGATTAGACAACTCTCCATTGTAATTTTAACCAGTTTTTTGATAGCTGGAAATTGCATATCGCAAAATGATTCTAATTCAGTTAATAAAACGGTTCACACAAGTGATAAAGCAACTTTTGGAACGTCAAAAAATGCTGTTTCAGATTACCTCTCCGCACAAGAATTGCTTCCGCAAGAATTACCTGCATTTAAACGTGCAGCATTTCGTTTGATCATTGATCACACTGGACGCGTTACAGAAGCTTCTAAATTTTTCGGGAGCATTTCACCAGAATTGGATACTCAATTGGCTCAAGTATTTGTGAAAATGCCGAATTGGAAAACCACTATGTCTGAAGGCGAAAAGAGCGTTGTCTATGTAGTAGTAACCATTGAGAATCGAGTAATAACAACAGAATTGTATTAAGATGAAGGTTCTATTTTTCGCACTAGCTGTTGTTGGAGGTATTTCAACAATAAATGCTCAATCAAATGGAACGTCTTTGTATGACAATTCATTCGTTCACCGCATAGACATCACTTTTCAACAAACCAGTTTTTGGGATTCCCTAACATTGTATTACATCTCCACCGTTATTAAAAGCGTCGTTGTAATACAATGTTAGGGAATCCCAAAAACTGGTTTGTTGAAAAGTGATGTCTATGCGGTGAACGAATGAATTGTCATACAAAG
>JAYSRF010000239.1:0-21124 GCA_043721195.1 Fluviicola sp.
TATGAATGGAGATGGTTTGTTGGATCTTGTTTCTAAATCATCAAATCCATTCCAAGTTATTGTCTATATAAACAATGGAAATGGAACATTCACTTCTTCTATCTGGCCCATTACGGATGAATTTATTTCATTTCCAGAACAATCAGACCTTGTAGATATGGATAACGATGGAGATATTGATGCCGTCGGTTTAGGCATCGGCTCCTCTTCTAATACAGAAATACTTTGGTTTGAAAATACTGGGAATAGTTTCTCAATTATTCATCCAATAAGTACTTCTAATGATGATATTGGAATTTCAGGTGTTGTATTGGCAGATTTCGATATTGATGGCGATTTCGATATTGTAGGTTCAAAATATTTTACTCCTTCTATTTTATATTTTAATAACCTAGGTAAAGGGCAATTTGAAAATGGAGTACTACAAACCCCTGCTTATATGAATCAAAATCAAATATCGACCAAAGCTGGATTGCTTATTGCTGCTGATTTATTTGGAAATACAACACCAGAGTTGATACATGATGGAACTGGCACTTTTGTTTATGAGAACCTATTGATTCCGCAAATTAAATCCGCAGTTGATGGGCTTCCATTTCCAAATCCATTCGAAACAATCGTGTCTTTTGATTTAGATTTAGTGAGTAAACCTCCTTATAATATAACATTTTATGATCAACAAGGAAAATTAGTGTTGGAATTAAACCTAATATACTATTCGACAAATAAAATTACACTGTCAAATCTTAAATCAGGTATCTATTTTGTTAAAATAATAAACCTAACAAATCAAGAATCTAAATTTCATAAAGTTGTAAAAAGTGACTGACAAAAACTTCTATTAACTATATGAACATCTAAAATTAATTAAAACTAGCGTTTTATGTTCGTTTCAACGCAATACAAATGATATTGTCGTGTTGTGGTAAATCAGCATCTGTGAGAATAGGAACAAGTTTTGAACGGCGTTCTTTCGTGCCTTTTTGTTTATAGAGTTGGTAGTTTCCGAGTGAACGTACAAAATCGGCGATTTCTTTTGGGGTGACACCTTTTGCTGTTTCGCGTTGTTCAGAAACCTCGATGATCATGACTGGCAGTTGTTTTTTCAAGAGTTCTATTCCACCTTGGAGCACTTCTAGTTCAAATCCTTCGACATCAATTTTGAGCACATCAATGGTTGCACCTTCCAATAAAGTGTCTAATTTCCAAACGGGCACTTCTACCCCATCCTGGTCGTCTTGTGCTAGTAATGAAGCTCCACCACGGTTGACATCCCAATTTTCATAAAGCAAAGCATTCCCATTCGTGGAACCCAATGCCACGGGGAAAACTTCCACGTTTTCACACTGATTGAGAGCCAAATTGTGTTGTAAAATTTCGATGGTCTTTGGATTGGCTTCAATGGCATAAACTGTACCTTCTTCTCCTACATACTGAGAAGCAATCACAGACATTAAACCAATATTGGCACCAATATCTAAAAACGTAGAACCAGGTTTCAAGAAATCATTGAGTAATTGAATCGTGCCTTTTTCATAAGTTCCCGTTTCAAACAAGGATAATTCAACACCTTTATCAACGGAAGGATCAATCAAAAGTCTAACCCCATGAATGGTTGTTAAGATATGTTTTCCAGCTCTTTCGGGTGAAGGCAATAACAATTTCGGCAAAACAACTGACAATCGGCGAAAACCGCGCATGTCAATGTCACGCAACTTGGAGATGAGGAGATGCCTTAGTAGAAATGACCGGTTTGGAATGCTCATTAAATAATTCCGTTAAGAAAAGAATATCATCCCCCTCAATCCCCCTTCGAAGGGGGACGAAAAATCATCTAGCCAATTACGCATACAACTCCAACTGTTGGCTTGCGATTTTCTCATCTGCCAAATAGTCGTCATACGGCATCATTTTGTCAATGAATCCGTTTGGTGTAATTTCAATGATACGATTGGCAACTGTTGCAACCAATTCGTGGTCATGAGAAGTAAAGAGCATGGTTCCTTGATAATCGCTCATTCCGTTATTCAACGCAGTAATCGATTCCAAATCCAAGTGATTGGTTGGCTCGTCCATCATCAACAAATTCGCCTTAGCCAACATCATGCGAGAAAGCATACAACGTACTTTTTCACCCCCAGATAGAACAGAAGCACTTTTCAACGCTTCTTCACCTGAGAATAACATACGACCTAAGAATCCACGTAAGCTTACTTCTTCACGTTCTTCGTCTGTTTGTGCGTATTGGCGCAACCAATCAATAAGTGATTCTTTTCCAGTAAAGAAACTGGTATTATCATTGGGTAAATAAGCTGTTGTAATGGTTGTTCCTAAAGTGATTTCCCCTTTTTCTGCTTCCAATTGACCGTTCAATACTTCAAAGAACATGGTAACAGCCAACGAATTTTTAGAAACAATCGCCACTTTATCACCTTTGTTCAGTGTGAAGTTGAGGTCCTTGAATAAGAATTCTCCTTCGTGTTTTTTGGTCAATCCACTGACAGTCATAATCTGATTTCCAGCATCACGTTCTTGGTGGAAGGTAATTCCTGGATAACGGCGACTAGAAGGCTGAATTTCTTCCAAATCGAGTTTATCGATGAGTTTACGACGACTAGTTGCTTGTTTCGATTTCGACGCATTGGCAGAAAATCGAGAGATAAAATCCTGTAATTCTTTTTTCTTTTCTTCTGCTTTTTTGTTTTTATCAGCACGTTGTCGCGAAGCCAATTGGGATGATTGATACCAGAAGGAATAATTTCCAGTGAACAAGTTGATCTTACTGTAATCAATATCACACACGTGTGTACAAACAGTATCTAAAAAGTGACGGTCATGCGATACAACGATCACGGTATTTTTAAAATCGAGTAAAAAGTCTTCTAACCACGTAATGGTTTTCAAATCAAGGTCATTGGTTGGCTCATCGAGAATCAATACATCTGGATTACCAAACAATGCTTGCGCTAACAAAATACGTACTTTATATTCGGAAGTGATGTCTTCCATTTTTGTGTAGTGCTTGCTTTCGTCAATTCCAAGGTTGCTCAATAAAGTTGCAGCATCAGTTTCAGCATTCCAACCTTCCATGTCAGCAAATTCGCCTTCTAATTCAGAAGCACGCATTCCGTCTGCATCAGAGAAATCTTCTTTGGCATACAATGCATCCTTTTCAATCATGATTTCATACAAACGCTTGTGCCCCATCATTACGGTTTGCAACACTTCACATTTGTCAAACTCAAAATGATTCTGACTTAAAACTGCCATTCGTTTCCCAGGCTCTAGTTCTACACGACCACGCGTAGGATCTTGATCACCTGTAAGAATTTTAAGGAAAGTCGATTTTCCAGCACCATTGGCACCGATAACACCATAACAATTCCCTGAACCGAATTTGAGATTAACATCATCAAAAAGGATACGTTTTCCGAATTGGAGCGAAAGATTATTAACTGAAATCATGAGAGATACTTCGAAATTTGTTGCAAAGATAGGAAGTTTAAGTGAGTTTTTTTCAGTTCGGGAGTTTTTTGAGTTTATGGGTTTTACCGTTTGTACATTTTTTGAGTTAAACTTACCAATTCAAAAAACTCAGTAAACTCATGAAGTGCCTTTTAGCGATTTGTTGTTTTGTTCAAATTAATGCGGCAGGGCAATCTATTCGGTACACGAACGAACTGAATGATACTGCGACATGGTCATTTTTTATACAGTATGAAAACGATTTATTCACCTCTACAGATCGCTATTACACACAAGGAACTGTGTTTGGTTATCAGCGAAATTTAACGAAAGAAACAAGGATCAATCAGTTTTTTTTTACATTGCCAAGTAGCAAAAAAACCATTGGATTTGGACTAGATCATTTGGGTTTTACTCCTTCTACCATTCATTCTGATTCATTGTTGACGGGCGATCGTCCTTATGCAGCTACGATTCGGCTGAACACGGTTCTACAAACAACAGATACACTTCACAAACGATCATTCGCTTGGTCATTTTCACTTGGGATTATCGGTCCAGAAGCATTTGGAAAGGAAATCCAAACAGGAATTCACAAAGCCACCAACAATTTCCTACCACTTGGTTGGCAACATCAACTCAATACGGGAATCTTATTGGATCTAGGTTTTGAAGCCCAACAACGGATTTTATCGATTCGGAAATGGGCCTCGTTTGATGTAACCTGCAGAGCAAACTTGGGACTCGGGCGAACAGATTTCTCCTTGGGTGGAAATGGGAGTATTCAACTTTCAAACAAAGCAATTGGAATCAAAGTTTTTGCTCGTCCAGCTATTCGTTTGGTTGGTTACGATGCAACGCTTCAAGGGTCAATCGTTGGAAAAACAGATGAATACCACATTGAAGCATCGCAACTACATCGATTGGTTTCAGAACAAGAAATTGGTGTACAAATAAAAATCTACAAGTTATGCATTGCTGCTTGGTATCATTTTCAATCTTCCATTTTTGAAGGAGGATTGAATCATAGTTGGGGTGGAGTGAAGGTAATTATCAATGTAAAATGAGCAATGTAAAATTGAACTTCGCATTTCGGCTACACTACGTTATGCTCAATGCGACTCAGTTCATTTTCGACAGGCTCAGTTCATTCTTGACATGTATTGTTGAGTAAAAGAAGCTTGGGGATTTTTAAAAAAATGATTTGTGCAAAAAACCTATCCTGCGGTAATGCATAAGCGTGAAGATTGATAGAATTTTACCTACTAATTAGTTAAAATTCGAATCTTTAAAAAAACCATTATGAGCGTTAAAAAAAACCTCTTATTTACTGCAGGAATTCTTGCTTCAAGCACTTTATTTGGTCAACAATGGTCTGGAACTGGTCCTATTTACAACAATCCGTTGACATCTTTTGTTGGAATTGGAACAACAACTCCTAACACCACGTTAACTGTTTCTACAGGTTCTTCTAATCAAGGAATCCGTACCATTCAAACCGGAACAACAAATGCTTCAATAAGCCTTGTAAATTCCAGTGTAGGTGGAGGAAACTGGGCATTATTCTCTGGAGGATCAGGAACATCACTTGGTGCTGGAAATTTCAGTATTTTTGATTGGACACTTGGTTTGGATCGTCTATTCATTCAAAAAGCAACAGGTTATGTTGGGATTGGGACTATCGCTCCTCAAACGAACTTTCAGGTTAAAGGAAATTCGTTGTTCTCATCTATAGCAACTGGATCGCCTGTTTCTGCTGCTTACATTCGAGGCAACAACGGATATTCTACCGCACTTTTGCCAGAGTATACATGGTGGAACAATGACCAAACAGGGTTATTTCATCCAGCTTCAAATGTAGTAGGACTTACCATAGGCGGAACGGAAGCAATGCGCTTTAGTCCACTTCGATTTATGGGATTAGGAACAACCAATCCGTTATTCAAAGCACATATTAATGGCGATTTATTTGTAACTGGAACCGGAGGAGGTGCTCCAGGAACTATTGGTTCTCCAGGTGGAGCTACCATGTATTTAGGAGATACAGATACACAACCACAATGGGGAATTGAGTATGATGATGCCAACATTACAACTGGTTCTATTGCAGGTGGATTAAATTTCTGGAGACCAGCTGGCTCAACTGGAATTGGTGGAAATTATGTGTTATTTCTGAAAAACGATTCGAAAGTTGGAATTCATACGAATAATCCAACAGCTGATTTAACCGTGAATGGAAATGTATTGATTGGAGATCCTGCAACGGTTTGTATTCCTAACAGCAATTACAAACTATTTGTAGAGACAGGTATTTTAACTGAGAAAGTGAAAGTAGCCATCAAATGCACTGCCAATTGGTCTGATTATGTATTCGAAGAAAACTACCGTTTACAGCCATTAAAAGAAGTGGAACAATTCATCATCACGAATAATCACTTAGAAAATATTCCTTCTGCGGAAGAAGTAGTAACTGAAGGAGTTGATTTAGGTGAAATGACCTCAAAATTACTCGGTAAAATAGAAGAGTTAACACTTTATTTAATTGAGCAAGACAAAAAAATTGAGCAGTTGCAAGGTGAGATTTTATTATTGAAGAAAAATTAATACTCGGTATATTATGAAATTATCAATTCTATTTTTCTTTCTCTTTCTGAGTTGCGCTTCTTATTGGGGACAAACGAAAAGAGAAACAGAGGTTTCCCCTCCTGATTGGAATATGTTGATGTTGGATAAAGATGCTAATTTTTATACGATAAAAAAACAGGTTTTACACTATTTTGAAATGCATCCTCCTTCTACGAATGAATTTAAGGAAGAAGAAGAAGGAGAACGCTTAAGTTATACCAACTTTCTAAGATGGGATGATTATTGGAGTCGAAAAGTTGCTACAAACGATCCAAAAACAAATGGATTGTTTTCAAATGTAGCACAAGCTTTTAGCTCCTTTGCTGGCTCACCTGTTTGCCCCACTTCAGGACCATATGTTTCTACTTGGGATTTATTGGGCCCAGTAAATATGCCCAATCAAAACATGGGTTTAATCTGTTCATTTGAACAACATCCTACGAATCCCAATATTTTGTATGCTGGATCGAACAATTCTGGTTTATGGAAAACGATTGATGCTGGTGTTAATTGGGTTTGCAAAACGGATGTACTTCGTTATCCAGTTTTAGGTGTACTCGATATTTTAATTGATCCAACGAATCCAAACACCTTGTATATTGCGTCTGGCTCACGAGCTGGATTTGGAATAGGTGTTTTAAAGTCGACTGATGGCGGGAATACTTGGAATCCGACTGGTCTTAGTTTCACGGCAAATGATCAACTAAACATCGAGGAAATACGAATGGATCCTACAAATAGTAACATCCTTTATGCCATAACAAATACTGATTTATTTAGATCTACTGACGCAGGAGCAACTTGGACTTCTTTATTTAACTATTCTTCACCCTGCTTCATTGGAATGCAATTGGCTGATTTAGAATTATTACCAAGTAATCCAAATGTGATTTTTATTGCTAGTTCTGGTTTTGTTCCGTGCAATGGTGGATCCAAAATGTGGAAAGTTGAGATAACAGGTAGTACTTGGACTGTAACAAATATTACACCTCCGTTTACATACGCACCTCAAGCAATCGAAATTGCTGTAACTCCAGCTTCACCAAATACCGTTTATATCGTAAACAATGAATTTGATGATATATCAGGGAATTCTCTTTCTTATCAAAACACTTACAATAATCTCACTAGTGCTTGGTCATTCCCTACTTCTCTTGCAGTTGCTGTGGGCTTTTTTGACCATCAATATGAAATCTCGCCAACAGATGCAAATGTTCGGTATATAGGAACAATGGTAACCTACAAAAGTACAAATGGCGGAACTGCTTGGTCTCAAATCACTACGTATAATGGACCTACGACTCATGCTGATATTCGAGCAATCAAAATTATTTCAGGAAGTACAATAGGCACATCTGGAGCACTTGACAAAGTATACCTTGGAACAGATGGTGGAGTAAGTAAAACCATTAATGGCGGAACTACGTGGACCAACGTCAATGGAAATGGATTAGCGATTACTCAATTCTATGGAATAGCAAATTCTGATCTAACACCAAATGTATTTCCAGGTGGAACTCAAGACAATGGAGCTTTTACCTACAATAACGGAACTTGGACGGTTCGAGTTATTGGAGATGCATATAACTGCGAGATTGATAAAGTAAATCCCCAATTCATGTATATAACCGCAAGTGGCGGACCTCCCTTAAATCGATCAACTGACGGCGGTTTAAATTGGGGAGCAATAGCAAATCCAACTGGATCTTCTATATTAACAAAACCAATTCTCATGCATCCACTAGACAACAAATTGTATATAGGGTATCATGATGTATTTGAATGTTCCAACCCAAGAGCAGCTAGTGTAACATGGACACCCATATCTAATTTCACTAGCGTTCCTTCAGGCGATGCCATAAGAGGTTTAGCTGTTGCACCTTCAGACCCTAATGTGATTTATGCTTCATTCAGTCGGAATACTTGGGGAGCCTCTAATTCAGATTTACTTTATAAAACAACCAATCATGGAGCTACTTGGACAGATATAGGTGTGAATCTTGGAGCTTTGTATTGGTATCCTTTGTTAGATATTGTTGTTGATCCTTATAATCCTTCGAGATTGTGGGTTACAATAGGTGGAATAAACTCATTAGCAGGCAACAACAGAGTCTATTATTCAGGAGATGGTGGCTTAACATGGAGTGATTATTCAACTGGATTACCAACTGTTGCTGTAAACACAATCGTTTATGAAAATGGATCGAATGATGGATTGTATGTAGGTACTGATGTTGGTGTTTTCTATCGAAATGCAACAATGACTCAATGGGAATGCTATAGTTATTTATTACCAGTATGCTTGGTTTATGATTTGGAAATCAATTATGCTAAAAACACGATTCGTGCGGGTACATTCGGACGAGGTGTTTGGGAATCTAATTTAGCTTGTCCTCAAAATTATGACTTAACGTTAACTGGAGCAACTTCCACTAGTTATTTTCATGAAGCACAAAACAAAATAGTATCAACCCAGCAAATTTCGGGGGGGAATATTTTATACAGAGGTGGACAGTCTGTTGAATTAAACACAGGATTCGTCAGTACTACCAGCGGTTATTTTAGCGCATACATTCATCCATGTGATGTTGTGGGAAATAGTAATCTTTCAACGCGATCTAATGAAGTAAACGAAGAAGAAAATCAAGAAAACGTTTCATTTGACGCGAGAGCATCGAATGAAAAAACGATGCGCATTTACCCGAATCCCAATGATGGTAAGTTTACAATAGATCTTGATGAAATGAATACAAATAGCAGCATTTTGATTTATAATTTATATGGTCAAATTGTAGCTCAGTTCTCTGATGTCAATGATCGTGAATTAGAGATTGATATTTCTGAATTACCAAAAGGAATGTATGTAGTAAAATGTTTTGACAAAAACAGCGTGAAAACAGCAACGATTGTTTGCAAATAAGATATTCACTATTCATCCATATCCAAGAAAGGCATCGTAATTGATGCCTTTCTTGTTATATTCTATTTAATTCCTTCAGTAAATTCTACTTCAACCACTTCAAATTGCGTGAATACATAAAAATAAAGAGCAACGAAGTAAATATAAAATAACCAACCATTAGACCAGGAACTTCTGCAACTGGCATATAAAAATAAAACGAACAAATTCTCAACAAACAACCGATTATGTAGAGGTGAAAACCAATTTTATTTCTGCGGAACATCAGTATCACTCCAATAATTGCTAATGCAGATACACCAAAATTCAATGTGGTGGAAAGAACATGCGCATTGTTACTATATTGAATTGAATTGATCATTTTTTGCATTGTATCAGCAAAACCATCCATTCCTTCACCTCTAATCTTATCAATACTACGCATATTAAATGCCATATAGTCTTCAATATCATCGCGACTTGCTGGTCCTGTCAGAAATGAAATCAGTGCCCCAAATAAACCAATCCCTGAATTAATAAAGGTTAGAATTCCAAGTACAGTTAAAAATACAGGACGTTTTTTTGGTTGTTCTATTTTATCAATTTCCATAATTGGTGTTTTGTATAGTGCGTACTTGCTTGAATGAGCGGGTGAAGGTAACAATCCTCTTGCACAAATGGGACAACTGTTCGGTAATCTGCAACAATGGATTCTAAAATGGCACTTGATTTTTTCGGTCGGCGGAATTCTAATCCTTGACTTGCATGCAACAATTCAATGCCTTGAATGGTGAAACAATTGTCAATAATGCGGTACAATTTGGTTGCAGCATTTGCTCCCATGCTCACATGATCTTCTTGCCCATTACTTGAATCAATTGTATCAATGCTTGCCGGTGTGCAATATTGTTTGTTTTGACTCACAATGGATGCGCAGGTGTATTGCGTAATCATAAATCCAGAATTTAAACCTGGATTCGCTACCAAAAATGCTGGTAAATCGCGCGTTCCTGAAATGGATTTATAAACGCGACGTTCGCTGATACTTCCCAATTCCGCTAACGCAATCGCCAAAAAATCCATTGCTAATGCCAATGGTTGACCGTGAAAATTTCCAGCAGAAACAACCATATCATCATCTGGGAAAATGGTTGGATTATCTGTCACTGCATTCACTTCGCGCTCAACAATGTTGGCACAATGCTCAATGGTATCATGCGAAGCACCATGTACTTGTGGAATGCAACGAAATGAATAAGGATCTTGTACATGCACTTTCTCTTGTGTCGCAATTTCACTTCCAGCCAATAGTTTTCTAAACGTTTCAGCTACTGCAATTTGTCCCACTTGATTGCGAATGCCGTTTACCTGAACACCAAATGGTTCTGTTCGACCGTCATACGCTTCCAATGAAATAGCACCAATATGGTTGAATTGATTCAATAAACGTTTTCCTTGTTGAATCGCATAAGAACCGTAAGCACTCATGAATTGGGTTCCATTCAGCAAAGCGAGTCCTTCTTTTGAACGCAAGGCAATTGGTGTTAATCCAAACTGCTCATTCATCCGTTCAGATGTCATTTCAGCATCCAATACACGAACGGTTCCTTCACCAATCAACGGTAGAGCGAGGTGAGCCAATGGTGCTAAATCGCCTGATGCGCCCAAACTTCCTTGCTGAAAAACAACTGGAAAGATATTGTTATTGAAGAAAAAAATCAATCGTTCGATGGTTTCTAGCTGAACCCCAGAATGACCGTGCGATAAGCCCAGAATTTTAAGCAATAACATACGCCGAACGAGTTGATCAGGAACACGATCTCCAGCTCCACAAGCGTGAGAAAGCACCAAATTTCGTTGTAATTTCTCCAGGTCATTTGCGTTAATTGCCGTATCACACAAACTTCCAAAACCGGTATTGATTCCATAGATCAACCGATCACTTTTCGCGATGGCACTATCTAAGTAAGTACGGCAATGATTGATCGCTTCTTTTGTTGTTTCAGCTAGTGCTAATTGTTTGTTTTCTTCCAATAATTGATCAATGGTTTCCAACGAAATCCAACTGTTATCGATTGTATATGTATTCATATTATTGCGCTTTAAAAAAAGTGATCAATTCCAACTCAGTCAAAGCAAACTGTAAACCTGTTTCCATGTTTTTCACTTGCAACATTCCAGCATTGCGTTCGTTTTCACCAATTAAGGCTACAAAACGGGCTTTTCTGTTATCAGCATACTTGAATTGTTTTTGCATTTTAACATTCGAAGGATAGACATCACAATCGACACCTTCGGAACGCAATTGTTTCGCAAGTTTCATGCAATAAGCGGCATCTTCTTCACCAAAATTGGCGAATAACAAGGTTAAACTAGCATCAGTATCTTGCGGGAACAATTCAAACTTCTCAATTACATCATAAATACGATCAGCACCAAATGAAATCCCAACTCCCGAAACATCTTTTAATCCAAAAACACCCGTTAGGTCATCGTAACGACCACCACCACAAATGCTTCCGATCCCAGAATTGTGTGCTTTTACTTCGAAAATAGCACCCGTGTAATAATTCAATCCTCGAGCTAACGTGACATCAAATTCGACAATGGCATTTTCTACTCCGAGTTTTTTTGTTTCGTTCAAGACAAATTCCAACTCTTCAATTCCTTTGGTACCGACTTCAGAATTTGTTAAAAAAGTACGCATGGTTGCCAAACGTTCTTCATTGGTTCCAACGAGCGTAAAAAGTGGTGCAATCGTGGCAATAGCTGTTTCAGAAACTCCCTTTTCGCGCAATTCTTTCACAACTCCCTCCTCGCCTATTTTATCCAATTTATCAATGGCAACAGTAATATCAATTAGTTTATCCGCTTCACCAGAAACCTCAGCAATTCCAGAAAGAATTTTACGGTTATTGATCAAAATGGTAAATCCTGGAACCTTCAATTTCGTCAACACTTGATCGAAAATTTGCACAAAATCAACTTCGTACAATAAGGAATCGCTACCAACGACGTCAGCATCACATTGAAAAAACTCCTGGTAACGACTTGCTTGTGGTCTATCAGCACGCCAAACGGGTTGAATTTGGTAGCGTTTAAATGGAAATGACAATTCATTTTGGTGTTGTACGACAAATCGCGCAAAAGGAACGGTTAAATCGTAGCGCAATGCTTTTTCAGAAAGTGAATTAGCAAAACGGGGCATATTATTGTTTTCCAAAGCAGCTAAATCCGCTTTTTTCATTTTGTCCCCTGAATTCAGAATGCGGAAAATCAAACGATCACCTTCTTCGCCATATTTCCCAAGCAAAGTAGAAGACAATTCAAACGAAGGAGTTTCAATTGGAACAAATCCATACGTTTTAAAAACGGAACGAATTGTATCAAAAATATAGGTTCTTCGCGCCACTACGTGCGGTAAAAAATCACGTGTTCCCTTTGGGATTGACGGTTTCTCAGCCATTGCTTAAAAATTTGGTGGCAAAGGTACTAATTTTGGAGTGTTCGCGAAGTATGCTTCGTGGAGCAAGATGAATTCGGGAGAAAAAAAAGAGATAATAACTCAAATCGATCTTAATTGTACATTTGTTCTGTAATCATTTAATCGCACGCGCATGAACGATCAACTTTGGCAGAAAATCAAATCGTATAAACTCGATAATCCAGACGATCATTATGGATTCTTAGCGCGTTTAGCTCGAGAAAATAAATGGACCCAAACGTTCACTTCAACTGCTGTTAAAGAATACAAGAAATTCATGTATTTGGCAGCCATTTCAGAATCAATGGTTTCCCCTTCCCCTATTATCGATCTTGTTTGGCATCAGCATTTGATCTATACCCATTCGTACGATGATTTTTGCGCTGTTTTAGGTAAATGCGTTGCCCATGTTCCATCAACCGGTGGCGCAAATGAACACGCGAAATTCGCAGCTGCGAAAGAATACACGCACCAATTGTATGTCGCTACGTTTGGGGATCAACCAAAGGAAATATGGAATTATCCAGATATGCACAGTTCGCTTTCATTGGATAAAGCAAAAATGAAACTACGCGCCTTTTTATTGTGGGGAATTTTTGTTTTTTTTGTTGCAATTACTCCAGCTTACTTGCTCTTACGACCACTTTACAAACACATTCCTAATCCGGGATTTATACTTTTCTACCTCACACTCATTGCCATTTCATTTATCATGATTTCAAGTTATGTGAAGCGGAAAATGGAAAATTGGCTCCAACAACTTCCAGAAGAATGTTTTTTGCTTCATTTAAAACCTTCTGAACTTATTTATCTGAAAGAAAGAAGTATAGCAGGAATTATTCACCACGAAGTAAATGAGCTTTTTAGGGCTAGTGTTATCAGCACAACAGCCAGAATGCACATTGAAGTTTTGAATCCTACACCTGATCCCCCCTTAGAAGAACAGTTCATTCTAAAGGCTATTGCAGAAAACAAGGGTCATCAATATCCAGTTCTTTTCAAACGACTATTGACGCATCCGTTCTTTCGAAATCCGAGTTTTTCAATCCCAGCATTTGAGAAATACATTCACAATTCTCATCTCTTTTTTCAACTGTTCAAAACAAGCTTCATTGTCCTTTCTGGACTATTTTTATTGGGATTTATTCGCTTATTATCAGGTGTGATTCATGGACATAAATCTGGCTTTTTAGTCGTATTGCTCTTTTTATTGTTAGTCGGTATTTGTTTTTTCCTTTGGCATTATACAAATCACCTTATTAAAAATAAGATCATTAGGCATTACGAGAAAAAAATCATCCCAACATATGCGAAAGAAGAAATCCTTATGTGGCATGTACCATTTATGGGGAGAGCAGCCTTTACAAGTGCCTTTTTACCGTTGTTTATTTACGCCGAACCGAATATAACCTATCCTAACAACGGAGATTCCAGTAGCGGTGGCTGTGGAAGTTCTTGCGGCGGTGGCGGAGGTTGCGGCGGCGGTTGTGGCGGATGCGGAGGATGTGGAGGCTAGATTGACAGTTGGCGAGTTTAACTTCGCAAGCTCAGTTTTTGAGTTGAGAGTTGAACAGTTTTATAAGTTTGATTTTTTTGTGATATTATCTGTTCAATTGTCGTTGATTCATGACAGAAATCGTGCGCAAAAAAAATCACCCTCTAAGAACTAAAGGGTGATCAATCTATTGAGAAGAAAGCATTCACTATTATTCTGAGTCTAACTCCTCTTGTAACTCGTTTTCAATCAATTCAAAACCGTGTTCTTTGGCAAATGCTTGTTGTGCTTTGGCGTAATTATCGTCGTAAACGGCTTCATTGGTCGTTACTTTTTCCAATAAAACATTCATTCGTTCAAGTGAAGTTTCATCCAAATTTTCGCTAAATAATATATCGAGCAATTCTTCGTAGTCTTCAGAGAACGTTGTATAATAAAACTTAAATAACTCTAGTGCTCTATTGCGCAATTCAACATTCCCTTCAAAACCTTTTAATTTTTCAACTTTTGTAATGGCTTTTTGAGTAGTGGAAAGCATCTTATCAAAGTGCGGTTGAATACTTTCACGAGTTACGTCTTCTGCACCCATTTTTTCATTGAATTCAAGTATGAGTCCGCCAATTTGGTTTTGTAGATCAACAATATAATCATTGTATTCAACAGCATCATCAAATGTTTGAGCTGAAGCAGTACCTGTAAATGCTACAAGTAATAGGATAAAGATTGTTTTCATCATGTGTAGTTGTTTTTTCGAAAGTAAAACTTTTTTCTTAAGTTGACTTGGATATTTTTTTTCAAATCGCTCAAATACTACAAATGATGTACCAAAAATCACCATTCTGTTATCTGGCGATGGTTCCTTTTTAATATCGAAAATCTAGTTTGTCAAAAGTATCTCCTTACGTGAACATTCATTTTAATGTGTTCCAACTAATTTCATGAAATAATTACTAAACGATGAGAGTTCGACTCCACTGCCTATTTAGAATCGAACTCTCAGGTTAGAAGTACAAGAGAAATTCATGAACAATTTAACCACATAAGTACATAGAGCAAACATAAGATGTGCTCTATGTACTTATGTAGTTCATTTCACTTAAATTCAAAGGTTAAATGGTTTCAGATGTAAAAAACCAATGTTCCACTCAATGTTCCTGGATTAGCAAATGCCCCAACATTTCCATTTGTGAAGAAACCACTATTTGTTTGCGGATTTAAAACAATACCAGTTAAATCTACAGTGATTTTATTTCCTTCCACGACCAATGTAACCGTCCCTGAAGTCGTTGTCGAAAACCATTCAATAAGCGTGTTATTCGAAATTTCTGCAATATTCATTGTAATATGAGTGGGATCTGTATCTAATACATCTTCTACTAATGTATAAGTTGTTGTTTGTGTTGGTGGATTCTCGATATTGAAATAGGTTGCAAAAGTACGCATATTGTTTTCCGAGTGGTTAGAACCAATGTAATGGGTTCCTCCTGCAGAAGCCCAACCACAGGGGCCAATTATTTTAAACTCCTGACCACCAGCTGTCAAAGTGATATTCGAACCACTTTCTTCTTGCGCAGGAGTTGGAGTATTGTTCGGGGCGGCATCGTTTTTATTGCACGCTGCTATAATTGCTAATACTGCAAAAAATAACACCAATTTTTTACCGATCTTGTTATTCACTAGTTGTTCTTGTTTCTGTGTTT
Source organism: Fluviicola sp. (assembly GCA_043721195.1). Classification (GTDB taxonomy): domain Bacteria; phylum Bacteroidota; class Bacteroidia; order Flavobacteriales_D; family Crocinitomicaceae; genus Fluviicola. Next base: position 15,669 of record JAYSRF010000239.1, read on the forward strand.
CCATTTACTTCTTTTTAAGATTTACAACAAATATCATTCGCGTTTTTTTGCCATACAATGATGAATAGACTAACGTCTTTTTAAATCGACCAACAACCTTATTTTGATTCATTTGTTTTATATATTTGAAAAACTTCTATTGAAAATGTCATTGAATTGCATAATCGTTGATGATAACGAAATTGATCGGCTAATGGCAATCTCTCTCGTAAAACGATTCCCAAATCTCACTATATCTGGCGTTTTTTCTTCACCAGCTGAAGCAATAGCTTTGATTTCAAGTGGTTCTATTGATGTTCTATTTTTGGATATTGACATGCCTGAAATGAGTGGATTAGAACTGAGAAAAAAAGTTCCTAATGTGCCAATCTGTATTTTTATTACTGCTCATCCGGAACACGCTGTAGAAAGTTTTGAATTGGAAACACTTGATTTTCTAGTGAAACCATTAAAATTTGAACGAATGTTACAAACCGTTCAGCGGATTGAAGAATTTATGGAAATTCGTCACAAAGTGGCGTTATTCGAATCGAGTATTGGAGGCGATACGATTTTCATCAAAGAAGGACATCAACAAATAAAAGTGAAATTACATGAAGTTCTTTTCCTTGAAGCAATGAAAGATTACACGATGGTTGTGACCTCTCAAAAACGTCATTGCGTATTGGTAACTCTTGGAAACCTACTAAAAGAACCTTCTTTTGAGTCATTTATTCGCGTTCACAGGAGTTTTGCTGTACAGAAACAATTTATTGAAAAAATCAGAACAACTGAACTTTTTCTGTCTAACAAACTTGCCATTCCCATAGGAAGAACCTACAAAGACAACTTAACTAATCTATTATGAAGCCTTACTTGTGTTTGTTAATTTGTTTAATAAATCTATCCATTTTCGCACAAAAGGCACCTAATTTAACCAAGGTCAAAAACAAACAAGAACGCTTACAACTTTGGGGTAATTACTGCGATGAATTTCTAAACACGGAAGATTTTATTGGACTTCGCAAAGCAGGAAAAAAAGGAATTTCAATCTCTGGTAAAAACGATTTCGTGAATCTATCATTGTTCAACTTTTATGTTGGTGTTACATTTGATTACGGAACAGAAGCTGATAGTGCGGCATTTTATCTTGAAAAATCGGAACAACTCGGAAGAAAAGCACACGATCAGAAACGCACGCTTGAAGCATTAAAACAACTCTGTTCTGTTTACGAAAACTATGGAAGTAAAACCAAACGCCAACGATTAATATCTGAATTTCGATACATTATTGATACAACCTCAAGTTTAGCTATTAAGAGTAATATGTACCAGTATTTAGGTGATTATTCTATCAACACTGGAGCTTATGAAAAGGGGCTGAACTACTTATTGAAAGGAATCAAAATAAGAAAACAATTGTTACCAAATTCAACTAATAACGATACCCTTAATTTAGGTGTTCAGCTTGTTAAAATTGCAGAACTTTATTTAGGATTGGATAATCGAATAAAAGCGATTGAATACCTTAAAGAAAGTGAACCGTATATTCAAAACTATAATGATGCTTTGGCACATGTTAAAAAAGATTTTATAGGTGTTTACTTGCTCGAAAACGACCTTCAAAATGCAATCAAACAATACCGCGAACTTGAACGTTTCCTAAAAATAAAACAATGTGCTGACTGTTGGATAATGCTCATAGAAAGTGATCTGTCCTTTGCAGATTATCACCTTTCGCATCAAAATTATAGTAAAGCAACAATAGCTGTAGATCATGCTAGAATACTAGCACCACAATATGCTGATGACTTTTTAAACGCTCAAATTGATTATACAACTGGAACGATTTCATTGGCATTGAAAGATTACAAAAAAGCACTTCGTTACCTAAAAGCTGCTGAACATTTTACCAATGAAGATGATCCTGAATTAAATAGTAGAATGCAACGATCGCTAGCTGAGACCTATGCTGGACTCAAAAATTGGGAAATGGCTTACAAATACCATCGCAATTATTCACAGTTGCAAGACAAATTACTGTCTGAAAAAGCCAAAAAGAATTTAGCAGAAGTAGAAGCTTTGTATCAAAATGAAAAAAAACAGAAACAAATCAACGAATTATCTACCAAAAACACGATTAATAACATTACCATCAAACATGCGAAGAAACAACAACTTTACCTCGTCATTGGGATCATTTTGGCATTCGTAATAGGAGTTTTGATGTATGCTCAGAGTCGTAACCGTAAAAAGATCAACTTGAAATTGCATCGCTTAAATGTTGAATTAGAACAAGCAAACGCTATAAAAATGCGATTTTTCAGTATCCTCAATCACGATCTCAGAAGTCCTGTTGCGAACTTGATTCATTTTCTTCATTTGCAACAAAACGATCCAGAACTAATGGATGCTGATAGTAAACGAAGATTGGAACATTCAACACTTATGGGAGTTGAAAATCTACTCAATTCTATGGAAGATATGCTCCTTTGGTGTAAAGGACAAATGGACAATTTCAAACCAGTCATAGTAAAAGTTGAAGTAGATGACTTATTCAATGATTTAAAAGTCCATTTTCAGAGCGAAGAACGCATACATTTTGAGTTTAACATGAACAAATCGCTACACTTGTTCACTGATGAAAACTACTTGAAAACAATTTTACGAAATTTAACTAGTAATGCTGTTAAGGCAATTAAACAATTGGAAAATCCAATAATTCACTGGAGTGCAATTAGCCAAAATGAGCATTTACAGCTTATGATTTCAGACAATGGTCCAGGTGCAACTCAAGTTGCGTTTAAAGCTCTTTATGATGAAAACGAAGTCATTGGAATCAAAACTGGTCTTGGGCTTCATTTAATTCGGGATTTAGCAAAAGCCATTGCTTGTGAAATACAGGTTGAAACCAACACTTCAGGTACTACTATTCTGCTATTAATTCCCTTTCAAAGGCCTTAAAAATGCTTCACACATCATGGATAATTCAACTAATCACCGTTGTGTTATGTGACCGTGTTTCCCTTTTTTAATATCAAAAACCCATTTGAAATAGCCAATAAAATGAGAATCGAAGAAACCTTTTTGTCTATAGAATCTTTGTGGGATGTAAATGCGATTCGTTGCTTTCAATCCACCTGCTTGGCTTTGTGGAGCCACACCATCTAATAAACACGGTGCATCTCTTCCTGTTTTATTGAAATTACTTCCATATTGCCACACCTCTTTCCATTCCGACAAACGCACGCTTCCACCTTTGGCATTTTCTGGAGCTATAATGTACAATGATCCAAATTCAATGTGTCCGCGCAGTTCTTCAATGATGCCTAAAGCATACGCATAACCCATACTATGCGCAACGATAAAGAGCGTATCATTAGCAGATTTATTGGGCACCTCATTGAGCATTTGGTAAATATTTCGACCAGCTATTCGACCGTTTTCAAATCTTTTGCGAAAGCCACTTTTGTTTGATCGCATTCTGTGCAGATTGACGGTTTTTATTGTTCGTGAGCCATTCAAAAAATTATTGACGGATTGTGTTCGGTAACAGATGTGTTTTTTACTATTCGAACACCTTTTGGGGTAGACGGAAGAAGTAGACGTAAAATTGATCAAGCTTCGATGATTGGAAGTACTCACAGAAAAATGGCCGTCAGCGTAGAAGGTTTCAACTGGATTAATGCGTTTTTGAAAACGAAGATCCATTTCTTGCCAAGGTCGCCAATAATCATAGCGATCAAAGGTATATACCAAATTTTTAGAATCAGGGAATTCCAACCCATTCGTTTGAATATTCTGGAAATTCTCTTCAAATGTGTGTCCAACCGAGGTCGGGCGATAACCGTTCACAAAAAGTAAAATGCGCTTTGCAGGATCAGGAATTTTCAGCTTTTCAGTGATATCATTCCCCAAATGATTGTATACTTTTTGCTGTTGAAAAGAACCATCGGCGCGCACATAATTAATCACCATGTAATGACTTTCTGCTCGAATGCTGAAATCTTCTGTAGGAACGAGTAAACTATCACTTTCTGCATGAAAACGAAGGATGTTCCAATTTCCTTTTTGATCTTGGCGCAGGGAGAAATAAAGTACCCGCTTGCGTTTCGATTTATACCACGAATTTCCGCGTTGAATGATCAACTCAGAATTCATAGTTGATTCAGATGGATACTTATAGTTGACATTCTCTCCCAATTCTTTAATCGCAGCACTCATTGATAACTGATCCAATTCTATGAGTTTTCCACTGTGTACTTCATACCAACCGTATCCCAAATTGACAAACAAGAACCCGAGGTAAGACAAGTAAATTGAACCAACCAATTGCATGATTCTCCAACTAAAACGATAAAAACGTGGTCGCTTAAAACGTTTTTTTAGGTAACGTCCCATTTTTCGCCCGAAAAAAAATGTCAAGCAGAAGATAACAACAACTTCAATGATGTGCCACGTGCAAATCAATCGACCTTTGATCTTAAACAATGTTTGGAACATGAAATTATCAATATTCAATTGATAGGATCGGAAGTTTTTTTTGTAGGGTCGCTTGATCGATTGTAGTAGATCGTTATTGATCATTACAATGTTTCCTTTTGCGTCTTCCTTCCAAAAATAGTAGGCAACAAATCCATTATTGGTACGCACATCTTCGTAATTATCATAAAACGAAAAACTATGAGTTGAATGGCGTAAATCTTCCCATTGTTGAAACGTTAAACGGTTTCCACCCGACCAATCTATCAGGTTATCAGTGCTACCACGTTCAGGACCTTTATCTTGCCACGTATCTTTCAAAAGCCCTATTCCTCTACCAAGTTGTCGTGCTACATCGTGAACCAATTCCGTTGATTTTGCCGCCTTCACAAATGCAACAACTTTATTTCGAACCATATAACCTCTTACATGTTCATCCATAAATCCTGGAATAATGAATACGTAAAATGCTTTGCGATCTGCATTGGGGTGTGTTTCTAAATACAAATCTCGTACAGTAATCATTTGATTGGTATAACGATCATGCACTGGGCTTGGATTATCAAACAGTTGGGTTGCATCCCATTCTTTGTTCACAAAAGGAGGTTGTATTTCAACTGAAAACTGAAGATTTGCTTGACTGTAAATATGGTTTAATTGAACTTTTAAACTATCTTGATTGATTTGAAGTTTCATTAAAGGAACCACAATCACTTTTTCAAATTTAGGCTTATAAACAATCACTTTTAAGCGTCCCACTTCTTTCCCCGCATAAAAAGCTCCAATCAGATAACTGGTTGACATTGGAGGAAGAGAAAGCGAAATCAATTGATCTTCTCCAAGAGAAAAAAGCAACTGCTGCTCCGTTTCAGCAATGATAAAAGTCAAACTATCGGCATCAAATTGTGTTACGTTTTTGAATCGCGCATTCACAACATCACCTTGTTGTTCACCTACTGATTTATACGCAATAGGGTAATTGGGAATTAAATCAG
>JAYSRF010000240.1:0-7230 GCA_043721195.1 Fluviicola sp.
CATTGATCGCATTTATTGCGATTGTATCTTCTTTGTTCAAAGCGAACATTGCAGATAGTTTGCAACCTTCATCTGCCCACAAAGCATCATTTCCATCCAAAAGTGTTTCCTATACGAAGCAACATCATTCGTATACTTTATTACTTCTCGAGACTGATTCAGAAGAATTAGATGTTGAAGAATCAGATACCGATGATGAAGTTGAAAACCTACAACTTGCATTTGAGTTTTTCACATCATTTGATTTCACTACACTACAAGTCGCAGAAAGTACTCCAAGAGAAGAGTGGAACGAATCTTCAGCAAAAGGTAAATACCCACCTATTTATCTCACAAACAGTAATTTTAGAATATAAGAGACGTTTGACAACGTTTTGTTATCGAACTTTCTAACAAGAAAAATCCATTGGTTAGGTTCTTAATTGTGCCTTTTTATCCTGTTGGATTCTGTTTACTTGTTTCTCTGAAAGAATGAATCAAAGCGTTGAATAAGAATAGGTCAACCAACATACATTTTAGATGCGTTGGATTTGACAATCATTCATTCTTTAAACGTTTTTTATGAAAAATGATTCAAAACCATTTAATCAAGCCCATGTACTGGAACATATCAAACATTACCTTCCAGCGCAAGCTCCATTAAAAGACTTCATCCATCACAATACGCTACACGCATTTCAGAAGCATGATTTTCACCAAGCTTTATCGGTAGCATCTGTCATTTTTGGTTACAAAGTTTACCTTGAATTGGAAGAATACAGAGCCGATTTTCAAAGTGGTAAAATCACTCAGGCTAACCTAAAACGTGTACTAAAAGAACATATTCCAGCTGATAATCGATTGTTTTATGAAACAATGATGATGAATGCACCAATTGAAACCAATCAACATGTGCGAATTGGTGAATTGCGTGCCTATTGGAAAAGTGAATTCAAAATGGACATCGATTCACGTGTTCATCCGAATCTATTTAGAATGATCGGTAGTTACCTTGATCAAGGAATTGCAACATGGAATTTCCCTGTTCATGACGGTGGTTTTTTGGCTTCTGTTCGATCCATTGAACGAAACAGTTATTCTTCTTTCTTTCGCTCTAAACGCGCTAGAAGTTTGCTCTTAGATGATTCAATTACCTTGATTCAGTTATTGCGAATCCTTATAGGTAATGAAGCATTGTTTGAACACTATTTGTATGATCAGCAGTTTGCACACCCAGGTTGGTCTGGAATGGTAGCTGTTGTTGAAGACCATCCAGAGACATTACTCAATCCAGTTGAAATCAGTTTACAAGATGTAATGATTCTTGAATGTCTTTTGGAAATTGATGCAATAGATGATGTTTTTGGTGCCAATTGGGAACCACTCTGTAAGTTTATTGATGAAATTCCTGAACCGCTCTTCGATCCAGTTAAACCAAGCATGAAATCACAGTTGTTGAAACTTTGGCATGAAGCGTATGAATGGAGTTATTATGATGAAGTACTTCGAGCAATTGCTGTTAATACAGTTGCAAAGAAAGAGGTAGATACTTCATTTCAAGCTTTATTCTGTATGGATGACCGCGAATGTTCATTACGCCGCTACATCGAGCAAGAAGACCCAAAAGCAGAAACATTCGGTACTCCGGGACATTTTAATCTAGAGTTTTTCTTTCAGCCTGAAGGTGGTCAGTTTTTTACAAAAGTTTGTCCAGCGCCCGTAACCCCAAAAATCCTAGTGAAGGAATTTGAGAATACGATTGTGAGTAAAAAAGACATCCATTTTTCTAAAAGAAATCACGGGTTCTTGGGAGGGATTTTCGTTACCTATGTGATTGGTTGGGTTTCCATTTTTCGATTGGTATTCAATATTGCGCGTCCACAATTGAGTTCATTAACCTCAGCTTCTTCTAAGCACATGGATCCTTCCTCCGTTTTACAAATTGAAGGCGATGGAACTGAATTTATTGACGGTTTACAAGTAGGTTTTACTATTGAACAAATGGCAGAACGTTTAGAAGGTCTGTTGAAAAGTATCGGGTTAGTAGATCAGTTTGCCCCACTCGTTTATGCCTTTGGTCATGGCTCAACAAGTGTTAACAATACGCATTTTGCTGGTTACGATTGTGGTGCTTGTTCCGGTAGACCTGGTTCTGTAAATGCACGGGTGATTAGTTTTATTGGGAATCATCCAAAAGTACGGGCTTTATTAAGTGAACGAGGCATTCATATTCCTGATGGAACTCGATTTGTTGGTGGTCTGCACGACACGTCTCGTGATGAATTCACCTTCTTTGATGTCGATCAATTGCCAGTATCATTGAAGCAATTGCACGAAGAAAATCTCCTAACGTTTAATCAAGCGTTGGATTTGAATGCAAAAGAACGTTCACGTCGCTTTATGTCGATTGATTCGAATGATCAGGCTGAAAAGATTCACCGTAAAGTGAAGTTGAGAACTGTTTCCTTGTTTGAACCGCGTCCAGAATTGAATCATGCAACAAATGCTTTGTGTGTTGTAGGAAGACGTTTGTTCACGAAAGGATTGTTTTTGGATCGTCGATCATTTATGAATTCGTTTGATTATCAAGTTGATCCAACGGGTAAGTACTTGGAAGGTATCCTGAATGCAGTAGCACCTGTGGCAGGTGGGATTAACTTAGAATATTTCTTTTCCCGCGTTGATAATCAACAATTGGGAGCTGGTTCTAAATTACCACACAATGTTGTTGGGCTTTTTGGTGTTGCAAATGGTATTGATGGCGATTTAAGAACAGGTTTACCTTTTCAAATGATTGAAGTACATGATCCTGTTCGGTTAATGGTGATTGTAGAGCATTTCCCAGAAGTTGTCTTGGATACAATTAAACGGAATCCAGCAACATTTAATTGGTTTGCTCAGAATTGGGTACGCTTGGTTGTTGCGAATCCTGAAGACGGGAAACGCTATTTATTCAACAAAGATCACTTTAGTGAATATCAACCAACAGAAGCACCAGTGCCTGAAATACTTGATGTTGTTCGATTAATTGAATCAACTCATGAGAATATTGCTGCACATCTCATTAAAAACGAAAATTAATAATGGAATACATTATCGTATCACTCATTTTATTGCCGTTATTGGGATTTTTTGCAACCTCTTTTCTTCCAAAACACAATGAGAATTTAATTGCTCAAACAGTTCGTTTGTTTACAGGATCTCATTTGTTGTTAACCCTTGTTTTCGTTGCAAGTTGGTTGATTGGAGGGGCTCAAAACATCAATCTACACGAGCTTTCTGTTATGAGTTCAGATCATTATGATTTTTTCATTGATCTGTATGCTGATAAATTGACGATTGTTTACTTGCTTTTTGGCTCATTCCTTACGTTTCTAATTGGAATTTTTAGCCGTCGTTATTTGCATCGTGAATCTGGTTATAAGCGTTTCTTTAACGTATTACTCTTCTTCTTTTTCGGGTATACGCTGGTCATCTTTTCAGGTAATTTTGAAACGATGTTCATTGGTTGGGAAGTCTTAGGGATCTCATCATTCTTATTAATTGCATTTTATAGAACACGTTATTTACCTGTAAAAAATGCAGTCAAAGTATTTTCAATTTACCGTATAGGTGATGTTGGATTGATTCTAGCGATGTGGTTGAGCCACCATTTATGGGGGCACAATATTGCATTTCATGAATTAGATGACGTCAAGCTCATTCATCATTATTTGGTGAATCATTCAACGGAGGCGATTTTCATTTCACTTTTGATCTTTTTAACGGCATCTGCAAAATCAGCCTTGTTTCCATTTTCATCTTGGTTACCGAGAGCTATGGAAGGTCCAACACCATCTAGTGCCATTTTTTACGGATCGCTTTCTGTCCACATTGGTGCTTTTTTGATGCTGCGAACGATTCATTATTGGGAAGACCAAATTGTAGTATGTTTCGTAATTGGTGGAGTAGGGCTTTTGACAGCAGTTCTAGCTAATTTTTCAGCAAGGGTTCAATCCTCAGTTAAAAGCCAAATTGGATATGCATCCATTGCTCAAATCGGTTTGATTTTCATTGAAATCGCTTGTGGTCTTGAATGGTTAGCATTGATTCATATTGCTGCAAATGCATTTTATCGAACGTATCAATTGTTGATTTCACCGTCAATCGTTACGTATAAAATTCGTGAGCAATTTTACCATTTTATTCCGCGTCACAAAACGTTTGAAGATTCTCTTCCTAAACGGATTGAGTATTCGCTTTACTTATTGAGTCTGCGTGAATGGAACATGGACAATGCGCTTTACCGATTTATGTGGAATCCATTGAAACGATTTGGAAATCAATTGAATTTTCTTTCGATAAAGCACGTCGCTTGGTTTTTTGTACCCGTTTTTGGAACTGGAATCATTTTGTATCAATTCAAATCTGATCTTCCTTCGGCAATGCAATATGCATTACCAATTGTTTTTGGTACGATTGGACTGGTAATGGTAGTGAAAGCTTTTACCGAACGACGTAACGCCCTCACAAGTTGGGTACTCGTTATCATGAATCATATTTGGATTGTTTTAGCGATTTCCTATAGTGACAAATTATCGATTACAGAAATGGTTTATTATTTCAGTGGAATAGTTGTCGCAGGGTTTGTTGGTTATCGTTGTTTGATTAGGTTGAAACGCCTAGAACAAAATGTTTCACTTGATCAATTCCATGGACATGTATATGAGCATCCAAAAATCACATTGATTTTTCTGCTTGCATGTTTAGGATTAGCAGGTTTTCCAATTACTCCAACCTTCATTGGAGAAGATTTACTGTTTTCGCATATCGAAGAGCACCAATTCGTATTAGCTGCTTTAGCCGCGATCAGTTTCATAGTAGATGGAATTGCATTGGTCCGTATTTATTCACGGGTATTTCTCGGACCTCACAACAAAACGTATCATGAAGTAGCAAAACGCTCTTCTTAGAATTAATAGTTAATAAAATTAGATATGAATACAGATAATATAAAAATCCCAGCTAAAGGGTTTAAAGGATTAAAAGAGAATTGGAAAAGCGATATGCTTTCTGGATTTTTTGTGTTTCTATTAGCTCTTCCATTGAGTCTTGGGATTGCTAAAGCAAGTGGTTTTCCACCAGCTATGGGTGTTCTAACCGCGATGATTGGTGGTTTATTCACTAGTTTTTTTAGTGTTTCAACTTTGACGATTAAAGGTCCAGCAGCAGGATTAATTACAATTTGCGCTGCAGCTGTACTTGAAATGGGGAATGGTGATCCTGCATTAGGTTGGCAAATAGTATGTGGAATCATCGTTGTATCGGCTTTATTCCAAATTCTTTTTGGGGTATTAAAATTTGGTTCGTTGAGTGATTTCTTTCCGCATTCAGCCATTCATGGTATGCTTGCCGCTATTGGATTGATTATTATCGCCAAACAAATTCCCGTATTATTGGGCGACGATCCAACAATTATACACAAAGGAGAAGGTCCTTTTGAATTGTATGCTGACATTCCACGATTCATTATGGAATCTCATTGGCATATTGCAGTTGTTGGGTTAATTGGATTGGCGATACTGTTTTTACTTCCATTATTAAAAATCAATTGGATTAAAAAATTGCCACTTCCACTTTTTGTCTTGATTCTAACTGTTCCATTAGCGGTTATTTGGAATTTTAAATCAACTGAAGGTTCCTATTCATTAGTAACAATTGGTGATTTTTGGGGATCAATCAAATTGAATGCAAAATTTGATTTTATTGCAACATTCGCATTCTGGAAATATGTATTTATGTTTCTGTTTGTAAGTAGTTTGGAGTCGTTATTAACCGTTAAAGCTGTAGATAATCTAGATTCATACAAGCGTGTTTCTAACTATAATGGTGATTTAATTGGTCAAGGTTCGGGGAATGTGCTCTCAGGTTTATTAGGTGGAATGCCTATGATTTCGGAAGTTGTAAGAAGTTCTGCGAATGTTGGTTTTGGTGCGAAAACAAAATGGTCCAATTTTTTCCATGGATTTTTTCTATTACTCGCTATGCTTTTCATGATTCCGTTAATTGAAATGATCCCAAATGCGGCCTTGGCTTCCATGTTGATTTTTGCAGGATATCGTTTAGCTGCTCCAAAGGAATTTATTCACACCTATAAAATTGGAAAAGAGCAATTGGTGATTTTTCTAATAACAATTTTCTTTACGCTATTTGAGGATTTACTTGTTGGAATAGCAGCTGGTATTTTGACTAAGTTCATTTTCCATTTTATCAATGGCGTTTCTATAAAATGCTTATTTAAAGCACATTTCACTCAGCATGAAGAAGAGGGTGTGATTCGTATTAAAGTTCAAGAATCAGCTGTGTTTTCTAATTTAATTGGCTTCAAACGTCTTCTTACGGCTCTTCCTGAACAAGGTAGAGTTGATCTTGATTTGTCTACGACTAAATTAGTTGACCATTCATTTATGGCATTTATTAATCATTTTGCCAACGAGTATAACTACAATGGTGGTGATTTCCAGATTATCGGATTGGACAATCACAAGTCTTTTTCCAATCATCCACTTTCAACAAGGAAACTAAAAAAAGAGGCAATAGGTTCTTAATAATTCGATTTTTTGTTGTAAACCCCTGTCTTAAAAAAGATAGGGGTTTTTAGTTTCTATCTTTAATTCCTTTTTTCAAAATAGAAATTGTAAATCCAATCATTTCCATACACAATTCCATCTTCTGTAAAACGCATGAGATACGTTTCTCCTTCTAATAGAAACAGTTGATTCCCCATTGGTTTTAGGTGTTTTTTTTGCAATGGAAAGTAGGCAAATGACAATTCATTTTTTCGTCGTTTATACCGAATTTTGATCTGTTTATCCAATTCCTTGCAGTAGTAAGTTCCTTTGTATTCCGAGACACTTTTTTTGATTGGTTCTACAAATGAATAGATTCGTTTTTTATAAAAATAGGAACCTGCATACCAAATGAATTCTTTTGTAGAGTCAGGAAGTATATGAAAGACAAATTGGTTCTTAGCTGAATCAGCAAAGAAATAACCTGTTGTTTGATCTGCGAGTGTTTCTATTGCCTGTAAAGCATAATTATGGTAGTTTGTTTTTAGCGTATTGTAGATGCGAAAAGTTCCAGAATCAGACTGTGTTTGTACATGCCGAATGATATTATCTTGAGAAACGTACATACCATCCATGTTTTTCAAGGATAACTCTTCAATCAATAGAGCAGATGGTATGAGTGAGTCAGTATAGTTTAAGAGGA
>JAYSRF010000241.1:0-21019 GCA_043721195.1 Fluviicola sp.
TTTACGAAAACAACTGCTGTTGGATCGTTTGGATCTGGAACTGAAACTCCAAAAGGGAAAGGTTTGTTTTGCCAATTGGTATAATAACCATTTACATTAATTCCAAAACGTTCATTTGAATAGGTATATCCAATTTCTGTGGCCAAGATCTTTTCGTTTAGAATCTCGCGGAAAAATGTATTGGTATTGTTATCAATTACATTACTAAATTGTGGCGTTCGTGATAAATAGCCCGCATTTAAGTAAACATTTGAATTTTCTGTCAAAGCAAAACTTGCACCTGCTTTAAACGTGCCTCCAAATAATGTTTTCCAATCTGTTTGGAAGTCTTTTAAACCACTTGAAGAAGCATTATAGGTTTGACCATTATACGTAATGGTATCAGTTGCTCCAATACGCAATACAGTATCACCTACCTCTAATGATTTTTTCTGGAAATAATCAATGCCTTTGTACGAATTTGAAACTCCGGAAATGTTGATAAATGTTGTCCATCGCGTACTTTCATATTCCACTTGACCAAATGCTCCACCCCATTGCACAATTCCATCACGGTGATTACTGTAAGGATTCAATGCCACTTTATCTCCTTCATGTTGCATTGGAGAAGCGTTGTTTTTATTGGCAGCATTGATGTAATAATCACCACCTAGGATATCGCGAATTTCTTGGTAATGTGTACCCTTGTAATAACGATAGTCGATACCACCAGAAACTTGCCATTTTTCATTCATTTCATAGGTAAATTGCCCTAAGTAACCAGCCCAAAAGTGGTTGTTTACACTAGAGATCAATACTTGTGTAGACTTCAACTCGGTAGAACTGTACAAAGGATCAATATTTGGTCCGCCAAAAAGTTGATCTACTTGATTGGTTTTAACAATCGCATCCCAATTAATGGTACCATCAGCATTGTATTGGATTCCACTTGAATTGGACAATCTTGTTCCTCCACCTCTACCAATTGAAAGGTAAGCGATATTTGAAATGGATAATTTTTTGTTGACGATCCAGAAATCTTTCAACGTAATTTGCGGTTTGTGGTAGTAATTCAACCGCTCATTCATGACTTCTTTTTTTCCGTCAACGGTTCTGTAACCCCAATGTTGATTGAATCGAATTCCTCTATCCATTGTTGCAGCAGAATCAATTGGCACACCTAAATCACGTGCAACGCCAGAATCCCAATATTGGATTGATTGATTAAAAGAGCGTTGACCATGTTGTTGAGGAGCACCAAAACCAGAAAGTGAAAACAAGTGTTTTTTCCATTTTTTCTGAATTTTTAGGTAATAAAAACCACCTTGTGTGTTCGTTCCATCTACCCAACCTTGTCCTTGTTTATATGAACCAGAAAAAACAATCCCTAATCCATTTTTCATCAAACCAGTATTGTAGGACAAACTGGAGCGTAATAGATTTCCTGTCCCGTATTCTTGTTTGAATGATAATCCCTTTTTATTTCCAATTCCAGCAGTAATGATATTCAATGTTCCACCAACAGATGGCATAGCTAATTTCGTTGCTCCCAATCCACGTTGTACTTGAATGGTGTTGGTAATCATATCCAATCCAAACCAATTGGACCAATACACCCAACCATTTTCCATGTCATTTACAGGAACACCGTCAATCATCACTCCAACATTTCGTTGATCAAATCCACGAACAGTAATCCGGGAATCGCCATCTCCACCACCTGATTGGGTAGCATAAACTCCAGGAGTTGCATTTAATAACATGGGAATATCGCGGGAGGCTAATTCCTCATTTATTTTATCTGAACCAATTGTTGTTACAGCAATAGGTGTTTTACGACCAGCAACATTGGCAATGACCTTAATTTCTTCTAATTCTGTACTCCCACCTACTTCAAAATTTCTTTCTAATACTGGTTTATCTACAACCAAATTTTCTCTTAGTGTATCGAAGTCGGCAGCGACAATAACAACTGTATACTTGCCGTAAGGAACATTCATTAATTCAAATTTCCCATCTTCATCTGTTATTGAACGATAAACATTATTTATCGAAACATAAGCTCCAGGAATCGTTTCATTGATGACACCATCCTTTACAACTCCGCGAATTGTTGCAGTTTGCGTAAAGGCAATAGACGGAAATAAAACGAGCAATAGTACTGTTAATCTCAACATATATCCAAAAAAAAGAGGCCGAATATGCTCCGACCTCTGTTTAACAAGAAATTATTTAATGACAACGCGCTTAGACGTTACAGCTCCTGATTGATCAACCATTCGAAGAATATAAACACCACGATCAGCGTTCAATCGCAAAGTCATTTGAGCATTTGAAGAATTCGTGTAACGATTAATCACTTGACCCAATGCATTGATTACTTGCACTTCACGAATAGCGGAAGCCCCTTTAATGTAAACAACTCCATCAGCAGAAGGATTCGGATAAACAACCACATCTTCTACTTGAGTTTTTGGCTCAACACCTAAAGTTGAACATGTACAATCGTGCTCACCTAAAGAGAACCAGTTTCCGTATAAGATTGGTGTTCCGTTACCAGAAACAATTGTATCACCATTTCCATCAAACAAATAAGTTACAGCAGGAATTGAATCATATTCACCCAATGCATTAAATGAAGCAACTTGTGCAGTTACACCTTTTAATACAGTTGATTTACGGATCAATGAATGATCAATTGTAACTTCTGTACCAACTCCAGTATTGTAGGGAGCAGTATCTGTCCAAGCAGTACCTGGATCTTCACCAATTTTACCAAAAATATCAATGATTTGGAAACCAACCGCTGCTGTAACGTTATCGGTTGCGACATTCGATAAAGTACCTTTTGCTAACATAACTGCATCATCACCATTCCAGTAGAATGCATTCGATGTGTTATAAACAGGTGAATAGAATCCATCCGCTCTTACTTGTAAAGAATCCCAAATTGGTGCTTCTTGACCTGAACCAGCTGGATCTTGTTTATCCAAAACTGCTACATACACATCATAAGGAGCAATCGTTCCTGTCAATTGAACAGCATTTGCTACAGTTGCAGAAGCTGAACCATTGGAATAACGAGCTACGAAATACTCACTCAAATTAATGGTCTGATTCGTTGGATTGTAAATCTCAAGAGCCTTATTGTTTGACCAACCCTCTGCGTACTCAGAGATAAAAATCTTTGTACAGTCTTGGGCATAAACTGTGGACGTTAAAAGCCCGAAAAAAAGTAACGCTTTTTTCATAGTTAATTGATTATTTGAATTGTAGATATATACTTAATTGTTGATAAACGACTGATAGCCCACGTGTGCGGAAGAATAAAAAGTTGTTGTTTGAGTACAACATCTCTATTCGTATGGACTAACATTTTTTTACTTCATCGTTCCAATTGTGTTGTTTTTACATGGTTTCAGTCTAGTTAACTCACGTAGCGTCAAGGAGAACATATAAAAACTTGGGACAAAGATAGGACATTTTATTGCGCACAACATTATTGAATTGTTAACAATGAAGGAAGGTTTTACACGAAGTAATCGTTACTACCCCGAATATGGAACGATTTATGGATCATAAAAATGCAAAGACGACTAAAGAATACAGTAAAACACAATTAAAGGCGTTACTATTTGGTTATTTTTGTTGTAAAATGAAATAAGAATGAAAAAATTATTGATTCTATTAGTACTAATAAGTGGAGGAACGTGTTTTTCTCAAAGTGAATTAACCGTTGAGCGAATCTGGAAATCGGGTGAATTCTACCAAAATGGCGTAGATGGATTTACTTCACTTTCCGATGGCGAACATTTTACTAAAATCATTGAGGATGGTGGATCAAAATTGCTGAAAAAATACAGTTTCAAAGATTTTAATGGTGCAGGAACAACCTTGGTGAATTTATCAACCATTGTTTTTGATGGTAATACGCTAACGGTTGATGATGCGATCATGAACAAAGAAGGCACGCTCTTATTATTGCAAACGGAAACAAACGGAATTTACCGCCACAGTTACTCAACTGTTTATTATACATATGATATTGTGGCAAAAAAAACGCAATTACTCTATAAAACAGATGTCCCGCAAACCTTGGCTACTTTCTCTCCTGACGGTAAAAAAGTTGGGTTCGTTGCAGCCAATAATTTGTTTTTCAAAAACCTTACGACCAATGGAATTACTCAATTGACCCAAGACGGTAAATTGAATAGCATTATTAACGGAACTACGGATTGGGTGTATGAAGAGGAATTTGCAATTACACAAGGTTTTCAATGGTCGCCAGATTCAAAGTATTTGGCTTTTATGCGCTTCGATGAATCACAAGTGAAAGAATTCTCCATGTCCATTTTTAGTGAATTGTACCCTAGCTCTTATACATTTAAATACCCGAAAGCGGGCGAAGACAATTCAAAAGTGAGCATGCACATCATTGCTATTGATGGTGACGAAGCAATGAAAGTGTCCTTAGGTGATTATGAATACATTCCACGTTTTCAATGGTCGCCAGTTGCAAATGAATTGGTGGTATTAACGATGAATCGTCATCAAAATGAATTAAACTATCAATTGGTAACCAATCCAGCTGCACCAGTTGCTCGTGTTTTCTATTCTGAGAAATCAAAGACGTACATTGACATTGATAACAATTTAATCGTTTTAAAAGATGGAAAATCAATCCTAAGAACAAGTGAAAAAGACGGTTATAATCACCTGTATCAATTAGGATTTGATGGTTCTTTGCGCCAAATCACTTCGGGAAGCTGGGATGTGATTGAATTATATGGCATCAATGAGAAAAAAGGAATCATTTATTATGTTTCTGCCGAAAATGGTGCGATCAATCAGACGATCTACTCCATTTCCTTAGACGGGAAGAAAAAAAGTGCATTGAGCCCAACTACTGGAACACATACTGCTGAATTTTCGGAAGGTTTCCTTTACTTTATTAAAAACAGTTCAACTGCAAATACAGTAAACACGTATATTTTGTGCAATCACACTGGAAAAGAATTAATCACTTTAGAAGCCAATACGGATCTTCAAGAAAGATTAAACAGTCTGAAATTAGCTCAAAAGGAATTTTTGCAAGTTCCAGGAGTAGATGGAATGCTGAACGCTTGGATCATGAAACCTGCGAATTTTGATCCGAATAAAAAATACCCTGTTTATTTTACGGTTTATTGCGGCCCAGGTCATAACACCGTTACGAATGCATTTGGCGGTGCAGATTATATGTACCATCAATTATTAACGCAAAAGGGATACATTGTTATGAGTGTTGACCCGCGCGGTACGATGTATCGTGGAGAAGCTTTCAAAAAATCGACGTATTTACAATTGGGTAAATTAGAGACTGAAGATGTGATCGCTGTTGGAAAACACATGCAAACATTACCGTATGTTGATGCCAATCGCATTGGAATTCAAGGATGGAGTTATGGTGGATTTATGACCGCATTAGCGCTTACAAAAGGTGCTGATGTATTCAAAATGGGTATTTCAGTTGCTCCAGTAACAAACTGGCGGTATTATGACAATATTTACACCGAACGTTTCATGCAAACACCGAATGAAAATGCTACTGGATACGATGATAATTCTCCCGTTAATCATGTAAATAAACTGAAAGGGAAATTATTACTTGTTCACGGTTCTGGTGATGACAATGTACATGTTCAAAACTCCATGGAATTTGTTACTGCATTGGTAAAAGCCAATAAACAATTCGATTTATTTATCTATCCGAATAAAAATCATGGAATTTATGGTGGCAACACGCGAAATCACTTATTCACCATGATGCTCAATTATACATTAGAAAATTTATAATGCCTGCATTTGGCGAAAATTATTCCACTAAGGCATTGATTTATGTCCTGATCAGAATTAGTATCTGGTCAGGCATAAATTGGAGTATTCTACTAACCATTCGCTATTTTGATCACAATTATGTGTTTTCTGAAAATGTACTTTCCATCATACTAATTCCAGTTGGATTAATCGAATGTGCATCTGTAATTGCTGGTTGTTCTAAACTAAAACTCGTTCATTGGAGAAGTTACCTTTTAGGACTTGGAGCTATTCTCAATTTTCTTTTTTTTCTGTATATCTTAAATTCGCTTTACAGCCAAGCGGGGAGCTTACGATAATCCTATAGACAATCCCACTATTCAAATAGCGTTTATTTTAACACTTTTATGTGTGTTTATGAAGAAATGAACAATTGGTTTCATTGTCTATTTTTAGGTTTTTAGTTCACTATGATAAATAGATGAATTATTTTCCATTGAAAACATGCCAACCTTTTGGATAGACAGAAATTATTAAACGATTAATATAGTTGTATCATTCCATTAACTAGTCAATTCATTGGAATTCAACAATTGTTTTTAACAGACAAAACACAGTAAAACGCACCATTTTGAACGAAAGAAAATCAACTCTTTCGAATCCTCACAAAAAGATTTAAAATTCCTTCTTGTTTTTCGATTTCTTTAGTAATTTTATCAGCGATCAAAAAAAAGGATTAAATTCTATCAGGCAAAATGAGCGAAGTAGCGAAAATCGAATTAAACGGAAAAGTATTTGAATTTCCGGTTGTAGAAGGCACAGAAAATGAAAAAGCCATCGACATTACTAAATTACGTCAGGAAACAGGTTATATTACTATTGATTCTGGTTTTAAGAACACAGGTGCAACGTTAAGTTCCATCACTTATCTTGATGGAGAAGAAGGTATTTTACGTTACCGTGGTTATCCGATAGAGCAACTAGCTGCAGAAGCTACATTTATTGAAGTTGCTTACCTATTGATTTATGGAGCTTTGCCTACACAAACGCAATTAGATGATTTTACGTCAAACATCACCAAACACACGTTGGTGCATGAAGACATGAAACAATTTTTTGAAGCGTATCCAGCAAAAGCGCATCCAATGGGTGTTTTGTCATCAATGATTTGCTCGCTTTCAACATTCTACCCTGAATCGTTGGATCCGAATCGTGATGCTGAAGCAAAAAATTTAACAATCTTACGCTTACTAGCTAAATTACCAACATTGGCTGCTTGGGCCTATAAAAACTCCATGCGTCATCCGTTTATGTATCCAAAAAATGGATATGATTATTGCAAAAATTTCATGTATATGATGTTTGCGATGCCTACGGAAGATTATGATGTTGATCCAATTGTTGTAGAAGCATTGAATACCTTATTGATTCTACATGCTGACCATGAGCAAAACTGTTCTACTTCAGCTGTCCGAATAGTTGGTTCTTCTCAAGCAAATCTTTACGCTACCATTTCTGCAGGTATTTCTGCATTATGGGGACCACTTCACGGTGGAGCAAACCAAGCGGTAATTGAAATGTTGGAGAAAATTCACAATGATGGTGGTGATGTTGATAAATGGGTACTCAAAGCAAAAGATAAAGACGATTCATTCCGTCTAATGGGCTTTGGACACCGTGTTTACAAAAATTTTGATCCACGTGCTACAATTATCAAAAAAGCATGCGATGATGTTCTTGAAAAACTACAAATCAAAGATCCTTTGTTAGCAATTGCGAAAAAATTAGAGAAAGTTGCATTAGAAGACGAATACTTCAAATCGCGTTCATTGTATCCTAACGTTGATTTCTATTCTGGAATCATTTACCGTGCTTTGGGAATCCCAACTGAAATGTTTACAGTAATGTTTGCTTTAGGTCGTCTACCAGGATGGATTTCTCAATGGAAAGAAATGGTTGAAGGTGGTGAGCCAATTGGTCGCCCTCGTCAAATCTATACAGGAGCAACAACACGCGATTACGTAGCTATTGATAAAAGATAATAACCGTTCATCAGAATAAGTGTTAAAACAGAGGTGATCCCTCTGTTTTTTTTGTTTAAAACAATTCGTATTGATTACTTTCGCCACCAGCTACACACATTCTTTTTACCCTTTAACATAAACCAAATGTCACGATCACAACTCAGACTTATCGTACTGTTTTTATTTCCGATTGCAGGATTACAAGCACAATACCATCAATACTACTTTAACAACACCTTAAACGAACAAACAAATGGTCCTACCTTAAATGAGGTGCTTTCCTGTGGCGCCACAAATGGATCATTTGCAGTGCAGGCGATTCAAACAAGTAATGGACTTTGTACAACTGCTAGTTCTTTCTTGTTTAACGATGGTGACGGTTTATCTTATCCAAATAGCCTAGTTACCAATCAATATACAATTGAAGTGTTTTGTAAATTCAATACCGTAAACGGTTGGACAAGGATCATTGATTTTTCAAACAGCACACAAGATGCAGGAATTTACTTATTGAACAATTGCCTGTATTTGTATCCCAATGGCAGTGTTGGTTTATGTAATTTTGTTCCGAACCTGTATTATTTATTCGCATTTGTTCGAAATGGTTCAACAGGAATTATTTCTATTTATGTAAATGGAGTCTTATTTTCAACATACGATGATTCAGCAACCAATTTATACAAACCTGCGCTCATTTCAACACCTATAATCTTTTTTAGAGATGATAATACCGTTGCTTGTGAAAGCGAAAGTGGTGCGGTAAAATATGTATCCGTTACTCCGAATTTATTAACTGCAGCACAAATTGATTTAACCTACCAAACGATCTGTGCAACAATCTCATTGCCAGTTGAATTAATCTCTTTTACAGGAGCATACAATTCAACAACTTCAAACAATGAACTCTATTGGAAAACCACAAGTGAATTGAACAGTGATCATATTGAAATTGAAAAAAGTACAGATAATAGTAACTGGAAACAAATTGGAGTTGTTCTTGCCAAACCTAAATCCTCTGAAACAAATGAGTATCATTTTACTGATCCAACTTCTTCAGCAGGAATCAATTATTATCGACTCAAATTAGTTGACAAAAATGGAAGCTTCACATATTCAACAATACTAACATTGTCGCATAATGAACTAAAAGAACCACTTCTTTATCCAAATCCTGCGAATGATCTAATTGAATTGAATGCTTCCTTTCAACTAAATGACATGAATTGGAGCATCTATTCAGCAATTGGGACACTCGTAGAATCAGGAATAGGTGCAAAAAATGGAATTTCCATATCAGCATTGAAGAATGGTGTTTACTACCTTCAACTATTCGAAGAAGATCAGCAAACAATGATTCAATTTGTTGTTCAACACTAATCAAATGAGCAGCTTAAGATTGATTAATAGAAGCACCTGATCAATCAAAATTGTTGTTATTAATTTAATAATGGAAGATCTCGTTCCCTTTTTTACTAAAACTTTAGTATTAATTCATGTGTTGGTCGAAAACTAAATCGTTTTTAAAACCATCTTGAATATGATTCGTCTAATTGTGTTAAAAACTTAATTTCAACTTAACAGTCCATAGTACTATTATACGGTAGATTTGTTCTTAATATTACATATAAGAAACTCAAAATCTATGCGTTACGTTATTTACATGATTTTATCGCTATTCAGTTTTACTGGATTTTCTCAAGCAACTGATTTGATCATTTCAGAATATGTTGAAGGTAGTTCAAACAATAAATACATTGAAATTTACAAT
The DNA here is from genome assembly GCA_043721195.1 of Fluviicola sp. Lineage (GTDB taxonomy): Bacteria > Bacteroidota > Bacteroidia > Flavobacteriales_D > Crocinitomicaceae > Fluviicola. The sequence continues at coordinate 9,568 of JAYSRF010000241.1, forward strand.
GGTACAGCAGCAACCATTACGTTAACAGATTATCAACTCCGTTTATATGCGAATGGTGCGGCGGCTCCAACAACAAGTGTAACGTTAGCAGGTACAATTGCTAGTGGTGCAACTATTGTCTATAAAAACTCCGCTGCTACTATTTATGGTGGTGCTACAATTAACAATACTGCAGTTAATTTCAATGGCGATGATGCAATGGCTTTGTTTAAAATCTCAACGGGTTTATTTGTTGATATAGTTGGAAATATTGGTTGTGATCCTGGAACTGGATGGACCTCGGGAGCATTCAGTACATTGGATAAAACGTTAGTAAGAAATGCATCCGTTTGTGCTGGAATAACTACCGATGATGCTACTACATGTCCTTTTCCAACTTTAGCAACTGAATGGACACAATCTAACATTGATATTGTTGCTGGTCTTGGTTCACATACAATGACCTGTGTAGCATGTGCTCCAGGAGCTGCTCCAACAACCAATGCTTCTCTTTTTAGTGCCACTACCTTTTGTACATCTGCGCAATTATCGTTTACAGCTGGTAATGGTGCTCGACGATTAGTGGTGGTTTCAACAACAAATTTTGCAAATCTACCAGTCAACGGAACAGCCTATACTGCTAATTCAGTTTTCGGAAGTGGTGGTATCATTGGTGCAGGAAACTTTGTCGTACTAAATGGTACTGGAAGCTTTGTGAATGTAACTGGTTTAGCAAATGGAACAACCTATTTCGTTAAAATCTTTGAATACAATGGCGCAACTCCCAATTGCAATGAATCGTATTTAACAGCTGGCGTTTCTTCTTTCTTCTTTACAACTCAAAGTAATTGTGCAACTCCCCAAATTCGTTCTATACTTGTAGATGCGTGCAGTAGCAATGAAGGAGTTGATGAATTGGTTATTATTGAAAACGGTGCAAATCCATTACCAATTAGCGATTTAACAATTGCGTTCCCTTCTGGTGGAACCTTTTGCAATTCAGGATGTGGGGCAAATACCTTATTAAACAATCCTGCTTACATCACCCAATTAAATACGCTTGCAGGGTGCACACTTTTTCAATATGCCGATCCTATTCCAGCAAATGCGATAATTGTAGTATTTACTGGATTAACTCCCTCTTATGTATTTGATTATTCGACCCAATGTCCATCAACTAGCACTTATTATGCTGTTTTCTGTAACAATGCATCAGTAGCTGGAAGATTTGCGAATGGCGGTTTAGGAACACGAACTTTAGATATCACATTTGGTTTAACATCAGATCAAGTAACCTATAATTTAGCGAACACTTTAGGTGACGGAACCTTTGTAGATTTTGATAATCCAGGTAATCCAACTTACCGTCAAGAACTCAATTGCATTTACCCTTTGAGTGTTGAATGGGGATTTTTTAAAGGTGAATCTGGTTCAGATGGGATCACTTTAAATTGGCAAACATTATCTGAAAACAATGCGGCCTATTTTTCAATTGAACGTGCTGATTTTACTGGATCTTTTGCAGAAATTGGTACAATCGCTTGTGCTGGAAACTCCACAAACCCATTACTCTATGAGTTTACTGACCGCAATCCATTCACTGGAATGAATTACTATCGACTCAATCAATTTGATATCAATGGTGAAGCCAATTATTCTACCATTCTAGCTTTTCAACAAGAAGCGCAATCATTTTATGTTTCTTATTTAACTGCATCTGAACAATTGGTTTTTTCGAATGAATTAAAAGAAGGCAGTACAATAACCTTGTATCAAACCAATGGACAACTCGTTCATGAAGTAACGATTAGCAACAAACAAACTTCCATTCCGCTTTCAATTTCTGCAGGAATCTGGATGGTGCGCATTGAAGAAGCAAATGGTAGTACTCATTTCTGCCGATTGATGGTTCTTTGATTTTTCCAACTAAAACAATGTAGTCTTTTTGACTTCACAAACACATCATTATTCGTTCATAAATGTGTTAATTCTTCGAATTATCGTGACTAAACAATTAGTAAATTTAGTTTAACCTTAATAGTAAACTAAAGCCTTTCTAAAAATCCGATTGTAATTTTACACCGCTGTTAATGAGCTAATTAAAGCAAGTAACCAGCAGTTATTTTACTAAATCGTTTTTTATGAAAACTGTTCAATCCGTCATTCATTCGTTCGCAATCAGTTGCTTTATTTTAGTTACATCATTGCAACTTCAAGCTCAATGTCCATCAGGTTCAATTGGTGTAACTGGAACTGGTTGTGGTTGCGCAACTAGTTGTAACCTAACAGCTTTTGGAGGCCCAAATTGTTCAGGAGTAACAGGAAATTGCTCTGCTGGACAAGTGAGTATGTCCGTAAACATAACTGTACCTGCTGGTTGTACCATTACTGTAAACGCTACAATGTCTAATCGAGCAGGAACATGTACAGCTTCTGGAGCGGATAGTGGTGATCAAATGAAAGTTGATGCCTTAGGTGGTAGTAAATCGTTTCAAACAGGAGCTGCAAACGCCACATTAAATGATAGTTATGTTCTTGTTGGTCCTGGAACCATAAGAGTTTCTGGAACAGCCAATCGAGCAGATGAAATCATAACTTATTCAGCTTCTTCAATTGGTTGTATCAACTGTACGGCAAGTTTACCTGTTGAATTACTCCGTTTTGATGCACAAAAGGAAAATGAAACTGTAGCTTGTATGTGGGAAACTGAATCTGAGTTGAATAATGATTACTTCATTGTTGAACGTAGTATTGATGGAATCACTTTTGAATCAATTGGAACGATGGAAGGCAATGGCACAACAACTCAACTCCACACCTACAAATTGTATGACTCTAGTCCATATCTAAATGGAATTTCTTACTATCGCTTGACTCAAGTTGATGTTGACGGAACTACCCATCTTTCAGAAATGAAATCAGTTAACTTCATTCAAGAACCCGAAGTTTCAATTTTCCCAAATCCGTCTTCTGGTCAATTGACGATCATCGGAAAACACCTTGAAACAACAGATATTGTTCTCTACAATTCATTGGGACAAGCAATTCCAATGGAACTTATCGTTCAAGAAGATCACATTGCCTATAACATTTCACATTTAACGTCAGGCTTATATATGATCAATTACACTGAAAATGGTATGTTGAAATCAGAAAAAATTCAGGTAATAGCACCAACAAACTAACCGAAACTAATCCTGTTCTTCCGTTTGTTCAATAGCTTCGTTCTCATCTCCCGTTTGCATGTACTTGCCTTTTTTCGAACCGTCGTAGATACCATATTTACGGAATGAACATTCAAGATCACCGTTGTATAATTTGATTTTACGGTCTGGACGTAAACCAAGCGATTTGAATCCGTGCTCACTTGATGAAATGATCCAGCAATCATAACCTTGGAGCGATTGTTTGAACCAATCTCCCATTCCTTTATACAAGGTTTCAACGTCTGTTTCTAATCGCTCACCGTAAGGTGGATTGGAAATTAAAACTCCTCCTCCTTCAGGAATAGCGGAGTTTTCGAATGAATCAACGGTAATTTCGATGAAACGACCAAATGAGAATCCGCGTAAATTGCGTTTTGCTTTCATCGCCATTTCAGGATCGCTATCAGAACCACTAATGGTACAAGGCAATTCTTTTACAGAACGTAAGGCATTATCATACATTTCATTCCAAACTGGGGCATCAAATGTTTTTAAGTTTTTAAATGCGTAGTGCGTGCGCTCAATTGTTGAAGGAATTCCAGATGCCAACAAAGCTGCTTCGATCAAGATTGTACCAGAACCACAAAATGGATCGATAAAATTGGATTTGCGGTCCCAACCAGAAAGGCGAATCAAACCAGCAGCAACCACTTCATTCAAGGGAGCATCACCAGTATTTTGACGGTAACCACGATGGAACAATGGCAAACCACTTGTGTTGATTGAAAGTACACCTTCGCGTTCACGTACATACAAATCAATGACAATTTGTGGAGCACGAACATTTACATCAGGTCGTGCGTTTTCTTTTGAACGAAATGAATCTGCAACCGCATCTTTCACCAATAAAAAAGGAAATTGTGAGTGATTGAATAATGTTGAATTCACTGCACCTTTGATCGCAAAACTTTTATCAACAGTAAAAAGAGATGGCCAATCCACTTTAGAAGCTTCTTTGTATAAATCCTTTTCTTCCTTGATTTGAAAAGTATGTAACTCAACCAAAACCGTTAGCGCACAACGCAAATTGAGGTTCAAAAAGTAAACATCTTTCCAGTCTCCTTCCAAGCGAACAGCACGATTCAATTTCTCAGTTGTTGCATAACCCAATTCAGCTAGCTCTTCTTGCAATACTTCTTCTAACCCAAAAAAGGTCTTAACCACAATTTTCATAGTGTTCTTTTATTTTATCAATGGCATCTGCCACTTTAGTATAACGGCTAAAATTCGCACAAAAAAGATGAGTAGAATACAACTTATGAACGCTACAGATTCATCTAATTGCCCCCATTTAATCAATCCAATATACACAAAACCACCAGCAAGGCAGGCAGTTGCGTAAAATTCCTTTCGAAAGATCAATGGGATTTCATTGCACAACACATCGCGAATAACCCCGCCAAAGGTAGCAGAAATCACCCCAAGAAACACAGCTACGATAGGGAAATGTCCAAAAGACAGTCCTTTTTGCAATCCAACGATTGTATAAATACTGATTCCAATGGTGTCGAAGAGAAAAAAAGTTCTCCTCCATTGTTTAAAACGTTTTAAAAATAACATCCCAGTTAATGCTCCAAACAAGGCAGTATAAATCAACGATTCTGAATGCATCCAAGCAATTTCAGTATTCAGGAGTAAATCCCTCAACGTTCCACCACCTAAAGCAGTGATAAAAGCTATGACAACACCTCCAAACCAATCCAATCGCTTTTCCGCAGCTGTCGAAAGTCCGCTAATTGCGAAAACAAAAACACCAATATGATCTAATAAGGTAAGTAACATGGCTTCAAATTGCTTAATTTTACAAAAAAACAGATTTTGACATCGATTTCCCAATATGTAGTCATTATTCTATTAACGTTCTTACCCCTGTCGCTCAAAGCACAACAGGTTGGATTGGTATTAAGCGGTGGTGGAGCCTCTGGTTTTGCTCATATTGGCGTCTTAAAAGCATTGGAGGAAAATAACATTCCAATTGATTACATTACCGGAACTTCAGCTGGAGCACTCGTTGGATCTTTGTACGCCTGTGGCTATAGTCCTGCTGAAATTGAAGCGTATGTATTAAGCGATAAATTCCAATTGATGGTTAATGGATCATTGGAACCGAATCAAGAATTTTTACTGCGCGAACCAGAAATCAATGGTAGTATGCTGAGTTTTTCCTTTTCGAAAGACAGTATTTTTAAAAAATCACTTCCAACCAATTTTATCCAACCGGAATTACTAGACTATGAAATGATGCGCTTACTTGGAATGCCGAGCGCAGCAATGAAAGATAATTTTGACAGTTTATTCGTACCATTTCGGTGTGTCGCTTCTGATATTGCGAACAAAAAATCGACTGTTTTTAATCACGTACATTTGAATCAGGCGGTTCGTGCTTCCATGACCTTCCCGTTTTTTGTGAATCCGATTCGTGTCAATGGTATTTTATATTTCGATGGTGGTTTATACAATAACTTTCCAGCAGATGTTATGTATGCGAACTTTGTGCCTGACTACATTATTGGTAGTAATGTATCTTACAACGCAACCCCGCCAACGGAAGACGATCTGATTAGCCAAATCACCAACATGCTCGTTAGTTATTCCGATTTTTCTTTGCCCTGTGAAGAAGGAATAATGATACTACCACAAACTTCTGTTAAAACCTTTGAATTTTCAGATGTGAAAGAGGCAATTCAAGACGGCTACACTGCTACGTTATTGCAAATTGATTCGCTAAAACAAATGATTGACCGCCGGGTTACTCCAGAAGAATTGGCAATTAAACGTCTTTTATTCAAGAAAAAAATTCCACCGCTTACAATTTCCACTGTCAATACAATGAACAGCTTCGGGCAAGATCAAAGTTATGTTCGCAAATCCATTCTTAAAAATTCAAAACAACAGATAATCAGTGAAAAACGGTTTGAACGCCGCTATTTCCGAACCTATGCCACACCACAAATTCAATACTTGTATCCAACACTCGCGATCAATTCAGACTCGAGTTATTCGCTTGACATACACGTGCGTAAGTCGAAAGAATTCCGCCTTGATGTCGGTGGATTGATTTGTTCCCGAGCAGTAAATACAGGTTTTGTACAATTAAATTACTTGCGTTTAGGTAGTACAGCATTTGATGTCCATGTCAACTCTTATTTTGGTAAATTCTACGGTTCTGGCAGAGCTGCAGTAGATATACACCTTCCCTCCTATTATCCGGTTTCATTTTCTGCTTATGCCGTTTTAAATCGATGGGATTATTTCAGAAGTTTTGCCACATTCTTTGAAGATGTAAAACCTTCCTTTTTGGTTCAATATGAAAATTATTATGGTGTTCATTTTCGTCAACCAATTTTAAATAATTCTAAAAGCACCTTCGACTACAGACATGTAATACTTGAAGATCAATATTACCAAACAGAATCATTTACCAATAAAGACACCACTGATATTACACGTTTCACTGGTGATGTGATCAGTTGGACATTGGAACAAAACACCCTCAATCGGAAACAATTTGCCACCAAAGGAACCTACTTTATGCTCAAAGTGAGGTATGTTCAAGGAATTGAAAACAGCCTTTCCGGTTCTACTTCTCCAGAGAAATACGATTATAGAAAACACCATGAGTGGGTGAATCTGAATACCGAATTTAGGACTTTCCCGCTTTCATTTCCCGTTTTTAAATTTGGATTTCATGCATTAGCGAGCATCACCAGTCAATCCTTATTTAAAAACTATACAGCTACCGTTCTGAGTATGAATAGTTTTCAGCCACTTCCGGATATGATGACCTATTTTCTACCTGAATACCGTTCTCCACAATACATTGGCGGTGGTGTAAATATCATTTTCACGCTTTTCAGAAACATCGACATTCGATTTGATGGATACATTTACCAACCCTTTAAACAGCTTGTGATTTTCGATGATAACTCGTTTGGTTATTCTAAATTATTCAAAGGTGAAACTCAAGTTGCTTCGCTTTCTGGAATCTATCATTCACCTATTGGTCCAGTTCGGTTGACACTCGATTATTACCCGCAACAAAAAATCCCTTTGACCTTTCAAGTAAGTTATGGTCACATCATTTTTAATGAACGTGCTACTCGATAGTTGGGAAATTCTAGGGTTTTTCTATTTTTGACCTCAATTTAGTGCAATACGCTTATGTCTAAAATTATCTGTGGAATTCAACAAATGGGAATTGGTGTTCCTAACGTACCCGTCATTTGGAAATGGTACCGCGAACATTTCGGAGTTGATGTGCGCATCTTTGAAGAAGCGGCAGAAGCACCGTTGATGACCCGTTATACTGGCGACACTGTTCATGCTCGAACTGCAACTTTGGCGCTTTCGATGGAAGGTGGCGGTGGATTTGAAATCTGGCAGTTTACTTCTAGGTCGACAGAAAAGCCAAGTTTCACCGTTCAATTAGGAGACTACGGTTTGTTTGCCTGTCGAATCAAATCCAAAAACATCCAAGAAACCTATCAATTTATGGTTGCAAAAGGAGCAGATCTTCTGTGTGCTCCACAAAAGCTTCCCAATGGGCAAGAACATTTTTTGTTGCGTGATCCCAATGGAAATATCTTTGATATTGTTGAAGGTAGTGGTTGGTTTATGGATACTCATTTTGAAGGTAAAACAGGCGGTGTTGCAGGTGCAATGATTGGAGTAAGTTCCATTGAAAAAGCACTTCCTCTTTACAAAGATATTTTAGGTTATTCAACTATTGAATACGATTACACCGAAGTTTCACCCGCTTTTGAAAAAATACCAGGTGGTGCCAATAAAGTACGTCGCGTATTATTATCGCACAAAGAACTTAGAAAAGGGCCGTTTGCAAAATTACTTGGTCCTACCCAAATTGAATTGATTGAAACTCCTGACCGAACAGACGCTCGTTCGATATTTGAAAACCGTTTCTGGGGTGATTGGGGATTCATTCACCTCTGTTTTGATATTCAAGGAATGGACGCTTTACAAGCAGAATGCGAAGCAAAAGGATTTCCATTTACGGTTGATTCAGGAAAAACATTTGACATGGGAGAAGCTGGAGGTCGATTTAGTTACATCGAAGACCCAGATGGAACATGGATTGAATTTGTAGAAACTCACAAGGTTCCAGTAATGAAAAAACTGGGATGGTATATTCATTTGCGCAACAAAAAACCAGGTGCGTTTTTACCGAATTGGATGTTACGTGCAATGCGTTTTAACCGTGTAAAAAGCTAATTGGTTGATTCATCCGTAGGTTTCCTTTAGCTAGCTCGATAACAGCTATTAAATTATTCGTTAACTTTGACAAAATACTTTTACTATGAAATTTCTCCGCATATTTCCATTCATTGCTACCCTTTTATTACTTGGATTCTCTTCTTGTAATGAAGATATTGATTACTCGGGTGACTTTGAAGAAACGGCGATCGTTTACGGATTGTTAAATCAAGCTGATAGTATTCACTATATTAAAGTCACACGTGCTTTTGGCGGTTCCAATAACTCAATCGAAGTTGCACAAATTGCTGATTCTAGTTACTTTAAATACATTGATGTGGTAGTTGATGAAGTGATCAACAATGTGGTTACGCGGAGCTGGACACTCGATGATACCCTTTTATTAAACAAAGAAGAAGGCGTTTTTTATAGCCCCGAACAAAAAGTATATTATTTCAAAACAGCCACGGCTAATCCATTGGTAACTACAGCTACTTATAAGTTAAGAGCTACTATTAACAATGGTGAGTTTATTGTGAAAGGCGAAACCAAGTTAATTGAAGATATGTCGATCACAAATCCCAATATTAACGCAGCATTTACTTGGGGATACACAGCAGCCACAAATGTCTATAATAACTCTACTGTAAAAATTAATCCTGGTACCTGTCAGATTTTAGACAGCCGTATTAAAGTTTATTTTGACGAATATTTCAATGGTGTTCCAGTAGAAAAATCCTTTACTTGGAAATTGGGTGAATTAAGTGGTTCACAAATTGGAGCAACCTCCGCATCTTTTTATTCTAGTGGAAAATCATTTTATGAATTGATGAGGGATAATATCACGAATGATCCTACGATTACAAAACGTGAACTTACCCGCATTCAATTAATAGTGACAGGTGGTACAGAAGATTTGAATAAATACATCTTGTTAAACAAACCAGCATCAGGATTGGCACAAAACAAACCTACATTTACCAATCTTACATCGTCTGATGGCAGACGAGTTGTTGGGTTGTTCTCTGCTCGTAATACAATTATTCAAGAAAAGCCTGAATGGAAACCTGTATTGCCATATTATAGAGCAATGGATGCAGCTTCAATAAAAGAATTGTGCACAGGTGCAATTACTGGATCATTCTTATTTTGTAGTGATCACCCGAATGATATAGCAGCAGGTGAATCGTATGTTTGCCAGTAGGTAATAAATTTCAATAAAACAACCGTCTTGATTCATGAATCGAGGCGGTTTTTATTTTTATGTTCATTACTTTTACAGCATGAGTGAACGCCAAACACTTTTTGCAGATGTAATTATTCCCATTGCGCTGAGTCAGGAGTTTACTTACCGCATTCCTTTTGAATTGAATGAGAGTGTACAACTCTTTACACGCGTTATTGTTCCATTTGGTAAAGGGAAATTATATACTGCACTTGTAACTCGGATTCACGAAGTCGTTCCTACACATTATCAAGCAAAATACATTGAATTTGTCTTGGATGACACGCCACTTATTACCGTGCGTCAATACCAATTTTGGAAATGGATTTCAGCTTATTACATGGCTCCGATTGGAGATGTAATGAATGCTGCATTACCAGCTAACTTTAAACTTGGAAGCGAAACCAAAATTGTACTCCATCCAGATTTTGACGAAAAAACCACAACGCTTGATGATCGAGAATTCTTAATAGTTGAAGCACTCAGTATTCAAGAGATCCTCGATTTGAAAGAAATTTCAGAAATTGTTGGTATCAAAACCATTCAGCCTATCATCAAACGCATGATTGAGCGCAGAATTGTGATGTCACAAGAAGAAGTCTCTGAAAAATTCACAGCGAAAACGGCATTGTTTGTTCTGTTAGAAGAAGCATATACAAAAGAAGAAACATTAAATTTCCTTTTGGAAGAATTGAGTAAAAAGAAAGCTGCCCAAAAACAAGAGCATGCGCTTTTATTGATTCTGCAAGCTGGTGGTTTAAAAGATGGTGTAGCTTTTCCTATTTTACGCCGTCAATTGGAAGATGAGGGTTGCTCACTTTCTGCTATTTCAACACTAGAAAAACAAGGTGTTTTAAGAGTCGTTCGGCTCGAAATATCGCGTTTACAAGCGCTTGAAAAAAGTAATTTTGCATTTCCAGAATTATCTGTTGCGCAATCAACCGCTTTGGATGCAATCTATACACAGTTTGAAGATAAAAACACAGTATTATTACACGGAATAACGGGTTCTGGTAAAACAGAAATCTATATTCATTTGATTCAAGAAGCGTTAAGACAAGGGAAACAAGTCTTGTTCCTTGTACCTGAAATTGCTTTAACAACGCAACTCATCACACGACTTTCTGCCTATTTCGGTGAACAAATTGGGGTGTATCATTCACGGTTCAATGCCAACGAGCGCGTTGAAATTTGGCAAAAAGTATTAGAAGATAATAAACAACAATTTCGCATCGTTGTTGGTGCACGATCTTCCATCTTTTTACCTTTTCGCGACCTAGGATTGGTCATTGTAGATGAAGAACACGAAAGTTCATTTAAACAACACGATCCTTCTCCTCGTTACAATGCTCGTGATACAGCAATTGTTTTAGCGAGTTTATTTAAAGCAAAAACGGTTTTAGGTTCGGCCACGCCTTCCATTGAATCGTATTACAATGTAAAAGAAGAAAAATATGGCTATGTTGAACTAACTGAACGGTATTCCAATGTGAAACTTCCTGAGATTTGCTGTGCTGACATGAAAAAAGAGCGCATCAATAAAACAGTCCAAGGACATTTTTCGAGCTTTTTAATTGAAGAAATGAAAGCTGCATTGGAGCGCAACGAACAAATTATTTTGTTTCAAAACAGGCGGGGCTATACCTCTGTTTGGGCATGTGAATTATGCGGGTACAATCCCAATTGTAAAAACTGTGACACTACATTAACCTATCACAAACACACCAATATTCTAAAATGTCATCATTGCAGTTATGCCATTCCACCTATTGGTACGTGTCCAGCTTGCGGAAGTAATCGTTTAAAAATGCTGGGCTTCGGAACTGAAAAA